>DASQID010000727.1:0-4920 GCA_035631775.1 Acidobacteriota bacterium | reverse complement strand
AGGCAACGCTGTCCACGCGCCTTCGAACACCTCGCCAATTGATGGTTTCAGGTGGCTTGGGACAGCGAAGCCTGTCACCGTATTTTGCGAGGCTCAGTAAATGAAGGGCAACCCGAAGCGGTATGCGTTGACGCTTTGCCGCTATGTTTCAGCCATTTGGCGCATGCCTGTCGCAGGTTGTTGCCTGCGCGGTCTTCGATACTGAGTTGCGGGGCAATCAAGCAGACCGCGTAATGAATATGTGGGTCGGAGCCGCGCCCGGAACGGCCGCAGCCACTGTTCGACGACCTACTGACGAATAAGTCGGGCCCGATGGTCAATAATGAGGAGCTAATCGCCGGCGGCCTGCTGTTCGAGCAGCCGGATCAGGGTCTGGTAGCGCGGATGCTGACGCAGCGGATTGAGGTTGCTGTCATGCTCGAGCCAGGATTTCTGAGTCAGGCCGCTTCTTACGGCCCTTTCCAGAGAGTCGATCGCGTCCTCAACCTGTCCTGCGAGTGATTGAATACAGGCCACATTGTAGAGGACCATGGGTTCGTCGGAATCCAAAGCGAGTGCCTGGTTGGCCCACTCGAGACCCCGCTCATACTCCCCTAGCGCGACGAGCCCATTGGCGCCCATGTAGAGTGCCCGTGAGTCGTCCGGGTTGAGCTTCAGTCTCTCTTCAACCAGATGCACGCCCCGACGGCGGGCAGCCTCCGCCTCCTCGGGCCGCCCAAGGTCGCCATAGCTCTGCGCCGCGAGCAGCGGAGCCTGATAGTCCTGCGGATTCACCTCACTCGCCTTCTCGTACAGACCGATGGCCTTTTCGAGCTTCCCCTGTGCGAAAGCGGTGCGAGCGTACAGGTAGTACGCGTCGAAGAGCCAGGGATCGAGGCGAATGGCTGCCTCGAACTGCCTTTCCGCCTCGGCGTAGTTTCCTTTCAGGGAAAGCGCCAGTCCACGCGACGCACGCGCCTCGGCGGATTCCGGATCCAGCTCGACCGCCTTCCTGCTGGCGGAGTCGGCCTGTTCGCAATGAACGCTATGGTGGCCGGCATACATGAAGAGGAAGGAGGAGCAGTCGGCAATTCCGGCAAAGGCGCGCGCATATCCGGGATCGAGTTCAATTGCGTGGGAGAACAGGCGAAGGGCGCACTCAATCGCTTTTCTCTTGTACTGGTAAAAGAACTGCATCCCCCGCAGGTAGTAGTCATAGGCACGGAGGTTGGTGGTGGGAGCCCTCCCGAAGCCTGAGTGCTCACCGGCGCCAAGCGTCACCTGAAGCGTCGCGGCAATCCTTCGGGAGATTTCATCCTGGATGGCAAACACATCCTTGAGCTCACGGTCGTAGCGTTCCGACCACAGATGATATCCGTCCTCCACCTTTATCAACTGGGCGGTGATGCGAAGGCGGTCTGCCGCCTTGCGGACGCTCCCCTCGAGCACGGTGTCGACCCCCAGTTTACGTCCGAGCGCGCGAACATCCTCGGCCTTCCCCTTGAAAGCGAAGCAGGAGGTCCGCGAAGCGACACGCAGTCCCTTCAGGCGCGAGAGGTTGTTGATTATCTCCTCCGCGATCCCATCGCAAAAGTACTCCTGGTCCTTCTGTGGACTCATGTCGGTGAAGGCCAGGATGGCAATGGAGGGCTGGGCTTTGAGCGAGGGTCCTTCGGACGTAACCGGAGCAATCAGGCGGTATCCCCTGCGGGAGATTGTCTGAATAATCCGGGGGCTCTTGGCGTCGTCCCCGAATGCCCTCCGAAGCTCAGAGATGGAGTAAGTAAGGATGCCCTCGCTGACGTAGGTGTCGGGCCAAACGGTCCGGATGATTTTCTCTTTGGAGAGGACCTCCCCGGGATGGCTCGCCAGGCAGATCAGTACTTCGAGTACCTTGGGTTCGACCGGAACTATCCTTTCCGCCCTGGTGATGCGATTCAGATCCGGCTCAACCTGCCATTCGCCAACCCGGAACTCACGCGTCATCGCGGATCTCCTGAAAGAGCCAGCGAGGCAAATATAGCACAGCCACAAGATTCAGCTACCGGCAAACAAATACGTCACTTGAAAGGGATATAGATTTATCCATTGCTGAAATTGCGGATTCTCAGCCCCGACCACTCACGAAGAAGGGTAACCGGGCTTTACATTTTCCTGTGCGGACGGGTCAGTGACCCGTCCGGGTGACTGGGATCCAGACCCAAGAATTGCTCACCCCTTGCCGCCACGTTTGGCCTTTTGGCGCATGCCTGTCGCAGTTGTTGCCTGCGACGGGTCACTATGATCCGTCGGCACAGGTAACCCGTGAACACACCGTCGAAGTCACGGCCAAGGCGAGTCGAGCACTCGGCTAGTAAAAACCTCGGGGAATCCTAAGGAACGCCTAAGCCTCCGTTCGCGTCTCAATGAGCGTAAACCGAAACGGGACTCGACCCATGTGGGAAAGAGGCCCGCGACAGAGGAAACGGAGGATGGAATGAAAAAAGCATTGGCGGCGACGTTGTTACTTGGTGTGGTAATTCTGGGACAGGTTGCCGGAGCGTCTGCAGATAATCCGACCCGGATGTCCGCGAACATCCCCTTCGCGTTTCACGCAGGCAACAAACTGGTTCCCGCCGGGGAATATGTCTTCGAAATGACCGCCATCGGAGCTTACTCCGCCACCGGCACTACCCTGGCGATTCACAACAGGGACGGGTCCATATTTCTCTATGTGAATGCCATTCTGGGCGATGTGCACACTTTCAATCCGGCAGCCAACGTGACCTTCACACGGTACGGCGGTACCTACTTCCTCTCAGAAGTGCAGAGCGGTCGGATTAAGTCCTGTCTGCCCAAGACCAATCACGAAAAAGAACTGGCCCTTGCTTATTCGAAGGAATCGGGCCAGGGCGGCTCCAAGGAACTGATCGAGATCTCTTCCTTTCAAAGGTAGGCATCCCAACTTTCTCTGTGTCTCTAGGCGCCCCGCTGCCCTGGTTGCGGATCCAGGACGGCGGGGCGCCTAGAAATGAAGCTTCATCGACACCTCCCCGGTGATACAATTAGTAGGCTCCCCCACGAAATCACTTCCCAATCAAACCTACAAATGAAACGCCCCGAACGGGCAGTTCCGGAAGGAATGGCGATGAGAAATCGAAAGACGTTGTTCTATCCTGCTGTGATTCTGGCGATGACGGTCTCAGCTGTAGCCCAGAATTCTTCCAGTCAAACCACCTACAACATAAACACACTTGCAGGCAAAGTGGCGTCACTCAATGGAACGGCCGGGCTGCAAATCCGATTCTCGGCGCTCATCGAGCACGAAGCTGGTTTTGATCCCGATGAGGTCCTCTCTTCTGACGGTGGCGGCAGCGCCTTGGATCCGGCTCCCGTAGTGGGCCCAAACGTGATCGTCAACCAGGACACGAAAGGCGCCCCGCAGAATGAAACGGCGATCGCGGTGGATCCGAACAACCCGATGCGCATCGTCGGAGGCATCAACGATTACGTGACCGGTACATGGCCGTGCTCCCTGCCCGACGGTACTCCCTGCAGCGCGCTGGGCGACGCCTATTCGGGCACATATTTCTCGAACGACGGCGGCACGACCTGGTGCTGCCTGAGCACAGATCCCTCGCACCTCGGAACCCTCATTCCCGGCGTGGAGCACCTCACCGGAGGGCCGTATGACGCGGGCGGCGATCCGGTGGTGGCTTTCGACAGCCAAGGCAACGTCTATTACGCCGGTCTGGGTTTCGACCGCACCGCGCCGCCGAATACGGTGGCCGTCAACAAGGGCAACTTCGACGGAACAGGCAACCTCACATGGGGGGCCCCGGTGTTCATCAACCAGACTACCGCTCCGTCGACTCTAAACGACAAGCCGTGGATGACCGTGGATGCCAACCCGTCCAGTCCTTTCCGCGACCGCGTATATGTGACCTGGACGCGCTTCATCTTCAACCCCCACAACGGCCGCTACGTGCAGTCTCCGATCGCGCTGTCGGTCTCAAGAGATGGGGGGAAATCCTTCAGCGATCCGAAACTGATCGTGGACAACGTTCTGTATGACCAGGGATCAAACGTGGTGGTCGGACCCGACGGAACGGTCTATGCGTTCTGGGATGGTTCGACGCGCCATGCAACCCTGGACAGCATCTGGATGGTGAAATCAACTGACGGTGGCTTGAGCTGGAGCAAGCCGGTGGCGGTATCGACTCTGGTCGACATCGTTCCGCTGGCCAGCACGGCCTTTCGTGTAAACAGCTATCCGGCCGGTGCGGTTGCACCGAACGGCGATGTGTATGTCTCGTGGACTGGACTGATGAGCGACAGCGGCGGCCTCTGCCCCGCATTCACCAACAACGGTTGCCACTCGACCGCGCTCTATAGCAAGTCGACGGACGGAGGCACGACCTGGAGCGCCCCCGCTGCAGTGTTCGCGGGTATCGACGCATCCACGCGCACGCCGGTGGGCTACCCCGTCACACAGCCCGACGGCTCGATGATGAATGCACCGGCGCCACGCCGGATAGATACGCTTTGGCCGCGCATTGCGTTTACTCCCAGTGGTCATGTGTACATGGGCGCCTACGCGGCAGGCACGGTCAGCCCGTACTTCAATGCAACGTCAAAGACATACATCAACAATGCGCTCCTCGACTACGTCGTGACTGATCTTGCAGCGACCGAGATTGTGAGCACAAAACCGCTAAACACACGATTCCAGTTCGGCGGTGGATTCATCGGTGACTATACCGGCCTCGCCGTGGGTACCGACGAGAGATTTCACGCGTTCTGGAACACGACCACTCCCCAGACGATTGATTGGTGGTTCGGCACCCACTCCCTGATGGGAGTGGTGACCAACTCCCAGGATGTAGTGACGGCGGCGGGTATCTTCTGACTCGCTTGCCTGAATAAATTTCCGTGGCGCCGGTCATCAGACCGGCGCACGTC
>DASQID010000726.1:0-6605 GCA_035631775.1 Acidobacteriota bacterium | reverse complement strand
TTGCAATCACTCACGCCCGCCTGAGATGGCTTACGGCAGGTTTTCTGGCCGGGGGGACGGCGCTCATGGCCGCGTCGCTGGCCGGCACAGCGTGGTGGGCCAAGTTACCCTTTCTGGACAGGCTGGTAAGCCTGTTCCCTGTTAGATTTAAAGGTTTGCCCGGAGCGGAAGAAGGATTCAATCCCAACGCGGTGGGGGGATCGCTGATTCTGTTCCTGCCTTTGGTCCTTACCCTCGCCGCACATTTCATGAGGCCGCAGAATCGTGAACACAGGGGGCAGAAACTGGCGTTGGCCGGCATCCTGTTCCTCCTTTTCGCGATGGGCGGAACCCTGCTTCTCAGTCAATCCCGTGGAGCCTGGCTGGGATTTTGCTCCGGCGTGGCCCTGCTGTTGTTTGTGAGGTATCGCTGGTTCCGCTGGACCAGCATCATTACGGCGGTAACGGGCCTGACGACGGCGTTGATCTACAAGCCCTGGCTGGGCTGGGCGCAGCCACAGGGAAATGGGTTTGTCGCTGGGACAGAAATGTCCTTCGCGGCGCGCCTGGAAATCTGGACACGCGCGATTTACGGCGTTCAGGATTTCCCCTTCACAGGCATGGGCATGAACGCCTTCCGCAAGGTGGTCAACGTGCTGTATCCGCTTTTCACCATTTCGCCCGAAACGGACATCAGCAATAGTCACAACCAACTGCTGCAGACCGCACTGGACTTGGGAATTCCAGGGCTGGTGGCCTATGTTGCCATCTGGGCAGCCACCTTCTGGATGCTTTGGCGGATTTGGAGAAAAACGCAGGACACGTTTCACCGCGCTCTGGCATCAGGATTGGCCGCCGGACTGATCGCTCAATTTGTGTTCGGGATCAACGATGCAACCGCGCTCGGAGCAAAGGTCGGCGTCTTCTGGTGGATTGCGCTGGCGCTGGCGGCAAGCCTCGACCGGCTCGAAAGAAACGGTTCGCGGGAGGCGGCGCAGAGCACAAGAACCACCGGCCGGGCATGGGAGTTGCCGTTACTTTGGATTCTAGTGTCCCTCGTGTCTATCTCGTTTGTCGGGGATCATCCTTACCTGGCTTTGGGTTTCGCCATATTGGGCGGCAGTTATCTTGGATTCGAAGCCGTCCGCACATTCCAGCCGGGGTGAAAGAAGGCCAGCGCGCACTGCTTACCTTCTATTGCGGCGGCTCTAAAAGCCACCGCTAAGACGCGAAGAGCAAAGAAGGAAGGAATCCGTCAAGGAGCGATGCGTAGGCCGAGGGCCTCGCAGAAATCGAGAAATTCCTGCTTGCCCTATTCCACAATCCGGCGTAGGACGTCGAGCCTCAACTCCTGGTACTGGTGAATGGCCACATTGCGAAAACCGACCATACGGCGCATCAGCCCTGCCAGTTCAGTGCTGATCATTCGGGCCTCAGCAAGCAAATCAAAGGCCTGGGAGCTGCTTTGAGGAATACCGAGATGCCCGCCGGCAACAATGTGCATAGCCATATCGATCGCCGCCTGGCATGCCCGCTCGAGATTGAGCACTATGGCATCCTGGTGGGTGAAGTTGGCAAGACGCCGGGAATCTCCCGCATACTCCTCGACAATCCTGCGCAGGGAGCGTTCGATGATTCCAGCCTTATTCAGCAAAACGTCATCCATCGTGGGCCTTTGAATAAGCTTCCAGAACCGGCGCCCTGTCCTCACACAGCCGTGCATAGCTGGATAGAGTACGCATTTCAAAATCGTCCACGGCACGAGTATCCGCCACGAAGATCGCCTTCCCTCGAGTAACAACCTCTTTGCAGTGCACAACCTGAAGGTCCAGCGAGAGGACGGAAATCTCGACCGGATAGCCGCTCAACGCTTCGAGGTCTCCTTGCAGCTGGGCCAGCACCAGTGGAGAAACATGCGCGTCTCGTGGGAGCAACAGCGCAATATCAAGGTCGCTGCCTGTCTGCGGCTCCCCTCGGGCTCGAGAGCCATAGGCATAAATAGCCAATACTTCGGGGATTTCCCGTCGGATGTGTTCCACCAGAGGAATAAATGAAGCATCAAATCCCGCAGCCGTCCCAACTCGAGTGCCCAAATCATTCTCCCCTAGGAAATTGCGTGACGAGCTCCAACAGAGTTTACGGCACCATACAGGTCAAGTAAATCTATTCGCACGCTTTATTGATCAGTTGGCCAACGAATCCTTTGCCAGTTGTTGTCGTTGCTCGGATTGAGATTGTTCCTCCCGCATTTCCGATCTCTACAGTGTGGACACGGGTCTCCAGTGGCGACGGATCAGTGACTAGTGATCCGTGGCAAGCAACAACCTGCGACAGGCATGCGCCCAAAGGCTAAACATAGCCGTAAGGCGTGAGCAATTCTCGAATCTTGGCCCCGTCGTCACCCGGACGGGTCACTGACCCGTCCGCACAGGGTTGTGTAAAGCCGTCCGCCGCCGCTGCCCGGTTGCCCTTCCCCACGAATAATCCGGCTTGGCACGAGCAGAAGGCAACGCAGTCGCAGTGCTCACATTCAGCGGCTGCAGTGAGTTACCACCCACAGAGCGGGTGGCTTGACGAAGCCCCCCAGAGGGGGGCAAGCCAGTAGCCCCGGGCAAGCGCAGTGCAGCCCGGGGTTTGTCGTCCCACTCGACATAAGCCCCGGAAGGGGCGACAGAACTCCTGAACACGACCGCCCTTCTGTCGCCCCAGGGCTCTCTATTTCCTCGATTCCCAACCCCGGGCTGCGCTGCGCTTGCCCGGGGCTGTTGGCTGTGCGCCCTTTCAGGGCGCAGGCTTGCTGTTATGGTTGATCCCTGCATTTCCATGTCTCATCGTGTCCAACCAACGCCGGAACGGCAAAGCCCTTTCGAGTCTCACCTCCAGAGGCGGTGGTATACCTTAATCGAATTACGAAGTACGAATGCTGAACACCCTGATCTCTGTTTTTACTCGTCATTCGTCCTTCGTACTTCCTCAAGACAGCTCGGCCTGCAGCACGTGGATGCGTAGCAGGAGCTGTTCCTTTCGCATGAACCGCTCCACGCCGTTCAACCTGTCCTTGGTCTCGCACTTCTCCGAGGTGGACAGCTGGATTAGAAACGCCTCCAACTCGTCACACAGGTCCTTAGCGCGTGCAACCTCGGGCGCACTGAGCTCCGTATCCAGCAGGCGCTTGCGGCGGAGCAGGTCGCGGGCCTGGTCGACTTCGAGCGATACATTATATTTGTTGCCGTCGCAACTCTTCTCGGCCCGCACCACGTTCAACAGCAAATCCTGGCATTCCTCGAGGTATTGCGAAGTCATTTCGCGGACGTGAGCCGACTGGATTTTCCTCAGGAAAGCCTGGTTCCCAGGCGCTTCGACCTGCGCGACGGGCGTGACGGGCTCGGGAGCCTGGCGCCGTGTCAGCCAGATGAGCCCGCAGGCCAGAAAGAACATCGCGGCCAGGCTCAGGGACCACCCCAGCGCCCCCAGGTTGGCCGGCAGCCAGCGGCGAGCAGGGGATGAAGCCGATGCGCGCTCGAACATCTTGCGGGGCAGCAGTTCCCAAGAGTAATCTTGTGCCGGTGCGAACAGTCCCGGATCGGCAAGCCAGGCACGGATCTTGTCGATTCCAGATGCCTCCTCTCGGCATCGCGCGCATGAAGCCAGGTGATTTTCCACGAGACTTCTCTGCTCCGCCGGCAGCTCCCCTTCGGCATGGAGCACCAGCAGGTCCTGTATATTCCGACAATCATTGTTCATAACTCAGTTGTTCCTTCTGCCCCATGAGCATCGATTTAAGGGCGAAGACAGCCTTGTGCAGGTTGGATTTTACGGTGCCGAGCGGACAGTTGAGAGCTTCGGCAATTTCCTCCAACTGCATCTCCGCAAAATATCTCAGCGAAACGACTTCGCGCTGCCGGTCGGGCAGCCGCCGCACGGCCTCTTCCAGCAGGTGCCGGCGCTCCCGGTCTCTGAGGCGATCCATCGGAGTGAGGGGAGTGCCGGACGTTGCGGACTTCTGCACCTGTCCCTCAACGACATCCTCGAGCGAGCTTGTCCTTGCCTTGTCGTCACGGCGGAAGCGGTCGATGCTGGCGTTGATGGCAATTCTGTAAAGCCAAGCGGAAAAAGAGGTTCTTCGCTCCCACGTCTGGCGCGCGGTATAGACCTTGAGAAAGGTATCCTGCATGACTTCCATGGCGTCTTCCCTATCGCGGTGGTATCCGCTGATGACCCGGAAGACCTTGCGCTGATAGAGGCGCACCAGTTCCTGGTATGCATTCATGTCGCCACGCTGCACCTGGGACATCAGCTCCTCTGTAGTCATCACGCCAATCCCGTAAACGCAGTTCGTCGTTGAAGGGTTCACTATACCTCGAAATAAGGGGAGCTTGCGGCGGGAGGCTAATTCGACGAATAATCGCACTTTGGCTCATGACGTATTCATGTGCCGGGGGTCATCAGACCGCTTGTGCCCGGGGTCATCAGACCCCCGGGTCGCGATCTTCGACCGCGACCTGCGCCAGCCTGATGACCGTCGCCACAGGACCTTTCTCAACCATAGTGCGTTCGAAGGATCGGGTCATGTGCGGAATTGTCGGATGGTTGTCGACATCTGAATCCAAACCCGTCGACCCGTCCGCATTGGTCCGGATGCGCGACTGCATGGTTCACAGGGGCCCGGACGGCGAAGGACTGTGGGTCTCAGAGAACCGGCGCATCGGATTCGGATTCCGCCGGTTGGCCATTGTCGATCTTTCCGCCGCCGCTAACCAGCCCATGCAAAACGAAGACGGATCGGTTCGAATCGTCTTCAACGGTGAGATATACAACCACAAGCTGCTGCGCAGAGAACTGACGTCGAGAGGTCACCGGTTTTGTACCGACCATTCAGACACCGAATCGATCGTGCACGGATACGAGGAGTGGGGGGAGCGGGTCGTCGATCATCTGGAAGGGATGTTTGCCTTCGCGATATGGGATCAAGCCCACGACTGCCTTTTCCTGGCCAGAGACCGCATCGGCATCAAGCCGCTCTACTTCGGCTGGACCGATTCCGGTTTCCTCTTTGCCTCAGAGATCAAATCCATTCTTGCACTGCCTTCCTTTGCTCGCGATCTCGAGCCGAGGTCCGTTTATCATTACCTGAGCTTTCTCACGACTCCCGCACCCCTCACCATGTTCCGCGGAATCTACAAGATGCCCGCGGGTCATCGCGCTTTCGTTGCATTCGACGGTGCCATGAAGGCGGAGCGCTACTGGGATGCCTTGCCGGGATCGGGCGACGATCTGGCCGAGATGCGGTCGCTGCAGCCTCCCGCACTCGAGGATTATGCAGTCCGGCGAACGAGAGAACTCCTGGACGCTGCAATCGAAAAGCGGATGATGTCCGACGTGCCCTTCGGGGTGTTCCTCTCGGGCGGCATCGACTCGTCGACCAACGTTGCGCTGATGTCGAGGCATATGACACACCCCGTCCGGACATTTACGGTAGGGTTTTCCGATCATCAGCATTTGAACGAGCTCGAGTATGCGCGCAAGGTCTCCCGCCTCTTCCACACAGAGCACCACGAGATAATGGTCGACGAGCGGTCGATGCGGGAATATCTTCCATCGCTCATCTATTCCCAGGACGAACCGATCGCGGACTGGGTGTGCATACCACTCTATTTTGTCTCGAAGCTCCTGCGCGACAACGGGACCATCGTCGTTCAAGTCGGCGAAGGGAGCGACGAGCAGTTCTGCGGCTATCGCAGCTACATGATGTATCTCACCATGTACCGACGCTTCTGGAGGAGATTTGCCGGGCTCCCGCGGCCATTGCGCCGTGTCTTCTCGAAGGCGGGCGGCTGGCTGATGGGCCTTCACGACCGCCACGATGCGTATATCGATGTGATCATTCGTGCCGGCCTGGACCGGGAAGCGTTCTGGAGCGGCGCTACAGTCGTGCCGGAATCGAGAAAGGCGCGAATCATCGACCTCAGCCGCCTGGCCGAGTTGCGCATCCCGCCTCCGATGTGGGCTTCGGGGCTTTTGCCTCGCGAATATGCCCAGCCTGACAGTTTCGGCATCGTGCGCTCGTTTTTTGATCGGCTGGACAAGAGTGCGCCCGGCAGCGACTTCCTCACCCGCATGATTTACTCGGAATTCAAACTGAGGTTGCCCGAGCTTCTCCTGATGCGCGTGGATAAAGTTGGAATGTCGGTCTCCATCGAACCGCGTGTTCCCTTCCTTGATCACAAGCTGGTTGAGTTCACCATGAATTTGCCGATGCAGCTCAAAACCAGGAATGGAGTCACCAAGTGGGTGCTCAAACAGGCGGTGCGCGGGCTGATTCCGGATGAAATTATCGATCGTCCGAAAATGGGGTTTGGTGCGCCCATGGTGCAATGGCTCCGTGGCGATTTCGGCCGTTCGATGGAGAGTGAAATGCGCGCGACACGCTTCTTCGACCACTTTCCCGCGAACCGCGACACGGTGCTGGGCATGCTGCACCGGCACCAGGCAGGAAAAGCCGACTTCGCGCTTTATCTGTGGACCTTTTACAATGCAGCTGCCTGGTATGACTCCTGGATCGATCGAAGAGCATCTTGAATGTATCCATGTGCGGGGGGTCATCAGACCCGACGCGGGGGGGGGGG
>DASQID010000725.1:0-6434 GCA_035631775.1 Acidobacteriota bacterium | reverse complement strand
GCTGGCGAGGCGCGAGCGACGAGCTATACCCGGGGTGGTATGTGAGGAGCGAGCAACAAAGCCAGCGGGCCTGCGGGCCGCAGCCTGAAAGGGCGCGGCGGTGCTCGCGCCAAAATGTGAATTTATTCTTGCGCCAGCCCTTGGCGGTGGCTTTTTTAAAAGCCACCGCTAAGACGCAAAGGCGCCAAGACTCACGGTACCGAGAAGCTTCGAGGTTGCGAATGATTGCGGCAGAGGGTGTTGTCGGGAGTAGAATGCCAGCGGGCTGAAACCTTCCTTTCTCATCCAAGAGGAGCGGACCATGAGTGGCCAGAAAAACAAAATAGATAAAGAAGGCGCTTCCATATCCAGGCGCGATTTCGTAGGGGGTGTGACCGCAGCCGCGGGTGTGATGCTGGTTCCACGCCACGTCTTGGGCGGCCGGGGGTACACCGCGCCCAGCGACAAACTGAACGTAGCCGCGGTTGGG
Source organism: Acidobacteriota bacterium (assembly GCA_035631775.1). Lineage (GTDB taxonomy): Bacteria > Acidobacteriota > UBA6911 > UBA6911 > UBA6911 > DASQID01. The sequence continues at coordinate 5,965 of DASQID010000725.1, read as the reverse complement.
TCAGGAGGGATGGGTGCCGGGAACATTGACCGCTGCTACCCGGAAAACATTGTCGCGCTCTGCGATGTCGACGACGAGCGCGCTGCCAGGACTTACAAGAAGTATCCAAACGCGAAAACCTATCGCGACTTTCGCAAGATGCTCGAAACGGAAAAGAGCATTGATGCCCTTATCGTCGCCACGCCTGATCATACGCACGCCGTCGTGGCGATGATGGCGATGAAACTGGGCAAACATGTTTATGTCCAGAAGCCAATGACTCACTGGGTGGGAGAGGCTCGCAAGTTGACGGAGGCCGCGCGTCAGTACAAAGTGGCTTCCCAAATGGGAAACCAGGGACATTCCGGAGAAGGAGTGCGCCTGGTCTGCGAGTGGATCTGGGCCGGAGTCATCGGACCGGTGCGTGAAGTGCACTGCTTTACGAATCGGCCGGTGTGGAAATCGCCTGTCCAGCGGCCCACAGAGAAAGTCGATGTGCCCTCCACACTGGACTGGGATCTCTGGCTGGGTCCGGCTGCATACCGGCCCTATCACCCCGCCTATCTGCCGCAGGTCTGGCGCGGGTGGTGGGACTTCGGCTGCGGCGCGTTGGGAGATATGGCCTGCCACATCATGGACGCTTCGTTCACTGCTCTGAAGCTCGGATACCCAATCTCGGTGGAAGCGTGCGCATCGACCCATGTGGGGGACAAGTTTTGGACTTTCATCGACACAAAGGATTCGTTCCCCGCGTCTTCCGTTATCCGTTACCAATTTCCGGCCCGCGGCGATATGCCGCCGGTCAAACTAACCTGGTGGGACGGTGGGATGCTGCCTGAACAGCCGGAGGAATTGGCCCCCGGGGAAACATTGAAGCTCAAGGACGACGGCGGCACGATCTTTGTGGGTGATAAGGGCAAGATAATCTGCGGTACCTACGGCGACGATCCAACCCTCCTGCCTTTCTCCAGGATGAAGACTTTTGAACCACCCCCACAGACGCTGCCGCGAGTGAAGGGAAGCCATGAGCAGAACTGGATCGAGGCCTGCAAGGGAGGCCCGCCGGCAACCTCCAACTTCGACTATGCCGGTCCATTTGCGGAAGCGGTCGTTATGGGCAACCTGGCAGTCCGGTTCCCGGGCAGGAAGCTGTTGTGGGATGGCAAAAATATGCGGGTGACCAACGTCGAAGAAGCAAATCAGTACATCCTTCCGCCCTATCGTGAAGGTTGGTCCCTGTAACGAAGATGGCTAAAAGCCTCGCTTGATGGTGCTGCCCAGTTTCGAGAAAAAAACTGCCGTGCTCTTTCCCGAGCGCGCAAGCGACCTGCCGACCAGGATGCTGCCTTCGGAAAAGCGGTGAGCGAATCCAGAGCCGTTTTGAGGCGCGGCAAATCGATGGTCCGGCGCGCGCGACGCAGCAACCGGGAGCAGCAGCGGGTGTCCGCTCGTTTTGGGTGTCAGGCTGGAGAGGTCGGCAAGCGCACCAATGGAAAAGATTGCGTTGCCGGCATGCTCCTCGCTCTTTTCCCAGGCGAGACGGGACGTCGGTGAAAGACTAATCTGAGGTTCGTAGCCGGCAGTTGGGGCCACGGGCTCCGAGGAACGATCAAGCGCGTTCTTCAAAGTGAAGCCCCGAGACAGCGGCAATTGCACTGCCGCGGCCGGAGGGCTTACCTGGCGAGATTCTTCCACAGGAGGTAACGCCGGGTGCGGTAGGATCCAGGATTCCAGCGAACCGGCATTATCAGATTGTGCTTCGTCCGGATCAATGTAGTCGAGGAGGAGGGGCGACAGACGGATCGCAAACGAGGCTACCAGCACAAGAGCCAGGGAACCAAAGGTCATTTTCAAGATCGGGAAGTACGGGAAGAATATCGAGAGTCCTGTTGATCTCGTTCCGGTCTGCGGCCGCACGGCGCTTTCAGGACCAGTTGCGAGGATCTGCTGTTGTCGTCCGTGTTTGTTTCCCATAAGAGCCCGAAGCCGCGCCTTAAGGGTACGCGTGTATTAATAAAGTATAAGCGCGCGGGAGCCAAAACTGCCACAAAATTCACGAACTTCGCGAAGGATTCAACGCATGGATTCTTTCGTACTACTAACTTTCAAATCCTTGCCGTTTCAGCAAGGATACGGTTGCCTGTCTTTGCGCCTTGGCGTCTTTGCGGTGGTTTTTTGAAAAGCCACCGCCAAGGCGCGAAGACGCGGAGGAACGCGGGACCCAATTTGGTTGCGGCTACGTCGCTTCGCGAAATTCGTGCAATTCGTTGCAGTTTTGGCGGCTGCTCTAGAGAACGGGTATCGGTTCCACGTCGAACGGCTTCGCGCTCTGCCATTTCCCTTTGGTGAAATCCGGGAACTGAACCGGAACGCTGCCGCCGGCAACAGATTTTTCCGTCAGCGGCGAAATCGCGCTGCTGGTAACGGAGTCATACACATCCCAATCGGGCAATTTTCCCGCGCGCAAGGCCGCAACCAGCCGTTCCCAGTTCACCGGGGTAGTTGTGCTGCCTCCGCCGTGCCCGCGAAGGGCTGCCTTCCGTTCTCGTGGTTTGTAGCTCTTGAGGAACGGATGCTCGAACTCCTGGTAATAGGGCGCTGCGGCCTCCCACTGATCGTCGACCGGAGTTCTTCCTTCGATGTAAATCATTCCCCCAAACCCTCTCCCCCTCCTTTCGGGCGGCGCCGGAGCAGCTTGTGCCTGTCCGCTTCTGGGCGCGGCGGGAAGGCTTACGCCGGTCTGATAAATCCCCTTCGTGCACTGCAGGCGGAAAAATTCGCGTGGGTGCGGAGTGCTGGTGTCGAAATTGAGCGTGACCATTTTTCCTCCGACCGTGTGCAGCAGTGTCACGTTCACATCACCCTGAGCAAACTTCAACTTCGCATAAGGATGCTGGTCACCGAATTTGAGGGCAGCATATCTGCTCAGAGACAGAGACTTCGTGCTCATGGAGACCAGATAGTCTAATCTGTCCCCATGGTTCACATCCAGCAGCCGCATGATGCGGGCCATCGGGTGATCCGGATACAAGTTGCCGTTACGACTCACCGAATGCTGGAGCCGCCAGGGCTCTTCGAGCGGATTGTATTGCACCATCCGGAGGTCGTGCACATAGCCGCCTTCCATGTGCAGAACATCACCGAGGATGCCTTTGCGAACCATGTTCATGAGTGTGAGGTCGCCGAAACCTTCGAGCCCGAGAGTCGCCCACTTGCCGGTCTTTTCGTGAGTCTCCACAACCTCCCAGGCCTCATCGACGGTGATCACGATCGGGACCTCGCTGACTGCATTTTTCGAGTTCTTCATGGCCGCCACGCATACCTGCGCGTGATACTCCCAGGGAGTGCAACAAATGATGCAATCCAGGTTCTCCTTCTCACACAATTGCCTGTACGCGGTCTTGCTTTCTCCATATAGACGCGGAGACGGTTGCCCTGCCTCCTCGACCCACCGCTTTGCCCTATAGAGAGCCTTGTCGTCAATATCGCAAACAGCCAGGACTTCCACTTCCTCCATGCCGAGGGCACAATCCAGATGGTAGGACCCGCGGTTTCCAACGCCGACAAAGCCCAGTCTAACCGGCCTCGAAGTCGAAGAGGACTGATCCGCTGAAACGGCTCCAGCCATTGCCAGACTCGCAACCGAAGCCGATGAAACCTTCAAGAATTCTCTACGATCTATCTCCTTGCTCATGTCCTGCTCCTCATCAGTGCATTATTTTTTTCAATGACGGCTTGCCCGTTTTCTAGACTAGATTCTGTCGCGAAACTGCTTTATCGCGCCGAAAGCGCCCCGGAGGGGCGCCAGCCAGTAGCCCCGGGCAAGCGAAGCGCAGCCCGGGGTCGGGATTGTCGAGAATGACCAGAGCCCTGGAGGGGCGACAGATAACACATGGCATACAAAGGTCTTCCGCCCCTACCGGGGCTCGGCTTTATGCAATATCCTATCCGGGGGCTTGCGCCCCCGGCTACTTGCTTGGGCCCCTCCGGGGCCCGACCTGACATGCGATTCATCGAGTTTCGCGACAGACTAATGGCCTCCGGGATGGATCCTGGCCGCTTCCGCTCAGGCCTTTGCGCTGTTTCGTGCCTGCTTGAACGCGGCTAAAGCGGCCTCCCGGTACACCTTTTTCAAGACATCATCCGGCAGACCAAAGCCATGAAGTGGCCAATGGTAATTGAAGTTGAAGTAAACGTCCTGCGCGTAGAAGTGCTCGTCGAGTGATTCCAGGATCCGGAACGTCGTGCTGAACACCGGTTGGTTGTACGGCATATCGGTCCCATAACAGACCCGGTGCGCATACTTCTTCAGGAACTGTGACGCAAATCGCGGGATTGGCGCGGTCTCGGCGAACCGGGCCGAAATATCAACAAAGAGATTGGGGTTGCGATCGAGCATTTGGCTCAGCCTCGTCAGGTCGTAATCCAGATTTGCGAGGTGACAGGCAATGAAGACCGTTTTGGAGTGCTTCTTTACCGTGCGTTCCAGACTCTCGATCAGCTCGTTGTGCCCCATGATGCCCGGTTTGTCGTCCATCCGCCAGCTGAAGCCGTTCATAAGTCCATCATTGTGCTTATCCTGCGAAAGATATGACCAATACGGATCTGACATGTGGAGATTGATGGGCATTCCCAGGTCTGCGCACTTCTGCCAAACAGGGTCCATGCGCGGATCGTCAGGGTGCAGCCCCATTTTCGCGGGACCTCCTCGCGGCCCCGAGCCCCCTCCGCCGGGCGGTCGCGTGCCCTGCCAGTTTGGGGGACCGCCTATGGCGCCGCCTATGCCCATGCCTTTGTCGGTGATTTCCCCCACCCCAACAGCCCCGGCCTTGCGGCAGCGTTCCAATTCTTTGACAGTCGCAGGCCCGAATCCCGGCTGGTCGACATCGGTCATGTCGAGACCACACCACACATCAAAACGGTTTGGATATTTTGAATACAACTGGAAGGCGCGGTCGAATGCGGCACCGATTCCGCTGAAGGCAACGGTCTTCTCGACGCCGACTTTGTCCATGACCTTCACCTGATCTTCGACGTCCTGAGGGGTCTTCGCACGCGCGTGGTGATGCACATCGATAATCGGATACTTTGCCTTTTCGATGGGAGTGACGGGGATCTTATAGACGGACTTGGGACGATAGTCCCTCAGCAGGAGTTGATCCGGCAGAACTTGAGACGTGTCACTGGGGCCTGCGCCCCCGGATTGCTGAGCTTGAGCAGAACGGCGGCGCACCAGAAATGCCGCGCCGGGAAGCATCATAAAGTGTCTGCGGTTCATTATCGATTCTCCTATTTGTGCCTGTTGCGGACTGGAGGGGGCCACCGGGAACGCTCCGCTTCTCCCCCTGATCCCCCGATGCGCGCAAGCATAGACCAAAAGAAGGGAATTAAAAACATAACAACGGGAAGAAATGTTTCAGGGATTTTCTTGATCCCCTCCTCCGCCTTGTCGCTTTCCTTATGCAAAGACTACCGATGAAACCGGGGAGGGCGGTTGTGGGGAACGATGTACTAACGCGTTACTTTTAATGCCTTTTTTTTATTGTTTTATTCGTGTCTTGTGATAGATGGTGTCAGTAGCAACTAGTCATAGGGAGGGGAATTCGAGCCATTCCCGCCTCACCATGCCTGATCCAGACACTGTAACTGCCCGCGTGCGGCAGATTGGCCCACACGGGATTCCCTGGAGCAGCGCTCTCGATATTTACCCCTCCTCCGTTCGTCATATGAACCTTTGCTGGTGAGAACCAAATAGGAGGGGTAGGATGCCAGTCGTCAAGAAGCCCACGCCGGTCGTGGCAGCAGCCCTCTGCTTGTGCTGCATCGGCCTCGTACTTTCCGTTTTCCAGCCTGAAACAGTTTTTGCGCAGGTACTCTACGGGACCATCGTAGGAAATATCAAAGACGCCAGCGGCGCGGTAGTTCCCGGCGCAGCCGTGAGTGCGATGAATAAAGGAACCAATGTGACCTTCGAGAGCGTCACGAA
>DASQID010000724.1:0-5131 GCA_035631775.1 Acidobacteriota bacterium | reverse complement strand
AGCACCGCCGCGCCCCCAGGCTGCGGCCCGCAGGCCCGCTGGCTTTGTTGCTCGCTCCTCACATACAAACCCCGGGTATAGCTCGTCGCTCGCGCCTCGCCAGCGGGCCTGGGGGCCAGCAGCAAAATGTGAAGTTATTCTTGCGCCAGCCCTCATCTCTGCTCGAGCCCTCTGCAACTTCAATCTGCGTGCATCGTGGCCCGGCGATGCTATGACTCAGAGGCACCTGCCGCTGTCCTCCCACCACGCCGTAATGAGATCAAATCAAGAGAGTCGCGGTTTTATTTGCGGACGCATGCGCCGGGCGAAGTAAGGACGCATGATTCGCCTCAGAGCGTCAATCCAGCGCTGGTAGATCTGATCCGCCGCGGAGCCCCGCGCAAGGTAGAAAGTGTCTTCAGGCTGAAGCGAGAGACTGACATTGATGCCCGGTGCAATGCCGACGGGAAGATTGTGCACACGAGAGGTTTCGTAAACGTGTCGGAAAACCCGCACCATGTCCGAGAAAGCAGGGGGAGGATAGTTTTCCATGTCGGCGCCGGTGAGTGGGCGGAAGATGCAGACCATGGGAAATGCACCGACGTGGACGATATACTCGATCGCACGAAAGGTGTCCTCCAGAGGCTCGACTCCTGCGATGATTTCGCCGGAGACACGCCCCTTCCCCATCTTGCGCGAACAGTACTCCATGGCCCTGAAAAAAGTTTCACGACCGACGACTTCGGCCTTGCCCGGGAGATAACGCCGGAAATAGTCCACGTTATAGAATTCGAAACAGAAGGAGAGATGATCTGCACCAAGCCACATTATCTGATCGTAAAGCGTGAGATCGTGTTCCGGAGTGAACTGAACCCCTACAAGCAGACCGACTCGCTCCTTTGTCGCTTGCACGAAGGGAAACGCCTTTTTGAGACCATTCGCGCCCTGATACCCGCTATTGAAGTGCACGAAGCTGACATGGGATTCCTTCCTTGCCGCCTGGGCCGTCTCCACCACGTCCTCAACGGTCGGTTCCGGAGTGCTATCCGCCGCGGAATTCAGTCCGGTGGTGCAAAACTTGCAGTTCAGCGGATGAGCCGGCGACCAGAAGTGACACGGATCCCCTATGTGAACCGACAGGCAAGTCCCTTGAAGAGTTGCGATGGCGGACATCCGAATCCCGCGCGTTGTGACACTATCGTACCAGTCAGGCTTGGCTGCGAGCTTGACCTTGTACAGCATCTCCTGTCTCTCGTCGCAGAGCTGGTACTGCCCGTCGTGGAGTCGAAGGTGGTAGGGGGTCCGTCCGACGAAGGATTCCAGGACTGGAGCATTGACCCAAAGGTCCCGCTTTTCTCCCGGGATGATCATCTCCAGCCCGCTGCCTAATCCCGCACGGGTGCGAACGATCGGTCGCCCGTCTATCTCCAGCTTGCAGCCCTTGTCAGCCCGCACACCGCGGCACAGAAGATCTATTTTGAGCTCGGCAGGATTGAGAGGCCTTCCCGGGATCGGAAACAGTCCTGGATTGCCTTTTTGAGATGCATTCGGGGGCATGGAAGGGACCTCAGGATCGTTCGACCTAACGTCTGCTCACCGAAAAGATATCGCTCGGAAGAAAGCGGGTCAAGTTCAGCAGGCAGCAGGCAGAGGGCAGCACAGTAAAAGACTCTTCGGGATGCGAGCGTACCGACTGAGGACTGCCTGCTGCCCTCTGCCTGTTGCCTTCTGCCGGCCATTTCTTGAAAGGAATGATTTGCCCCAGATCACGACATCAATCGGTTTGCGGCTCGGCTGCGCCGAGTCATTCGACCTCCTGCTTTTGTTTGCACAATTACTCGGGTAAGATGAGTGCCCCATTGATATCGAGGAGCTGCGAGATGGATGCACTCACCGTCGACCGCTGGCAGTTTGCCTTCACCGTGACCTATCACTACATTTTTCCACAGTTGACAATGGGGCTTGCTCTCCTGATCGTCATCGTGAAAAGCCTGGCAATCTGGAAGAACAGCGAGTCCCTCAACCTCGCCGCGCATTTTTGGGGGAGGATCTTCGGCATCAATTTTGCCATCGGAGTAATTACAGGCATTCCCATGGAGTTCCAGTTCGGCACGAACTGGGCCAGATTCTCCAAGCTCGTGGGGGGAGTCATCGGACAGACGCTCGCAATGGAAGGCGTATTCGCCTTCTTTCTCGAGTCTGCGTTCCTAGGACTGTTTCTGTTCGGCGAGAAGCGGCTTGGACGCCGGGGCCACTGGTGGGCGGCGTTCCTTGTGTTCTTGGGCTCGTGGCTCTCAGGCTACTTTATTGTCGCTACCAACGCATGGATGCAGCATCCCGTCGGCCACAGGCTTGGCAGTGATGCTTCAGTCCATCTGACTAGTCTCTGGCAGCTTCTGCTCAATCCGTGGGCCCTCTGGCAGTACGCGCACAATATGGCCGGCGCCGTCCTGACAGCGTCATTCGTGATGGCTGGGCTGGGAGCATACTATCTGCTCCAGCACAGGCACAGAGAACAGGGCCGGATCTTCGTGGCTCTCGGGGTGGTGGTGGGATGCGCGTTCAGCCTCATACAGCTCTTTCCGACAGGAGACCAGCAGGGAAAAATGCTGGCGTACCATCAGCCTGTGACCCTCGCCGCCATGGAAGCGTTGTTCCGCACCGAACAGGGCGCCCCCCTCGTGCTGGTAGGACAGCCCAACATGGAAGAACTCAAACTCGACAACCCGATATACGTACCGCGCATGTTGAGCTTTCTCACCTACCGCCGATGGGAAGCCGAGGTGAAAGGCCTTGACGCCTTCTCACGCGAAACCTGGCCGGACAACATTCCTCTCCTGTACTTCAGCTACCACATCATGGTTGGGCTGGGAACCATCTTCATCGCCATCCTGGGCGTATCCGCTTTTCTTCTGTGGCGCCGGAAGCTCTTCGAGTCCCGCTGGATGCTGTGGGTCCTCATGTTGAGTTTCCCGTTTCCCTATATCGCCAATACTGCAGGCTGGATGACGGCCGAACTCGGCCGCCAGCCCTGGCTGGTCTATGGCTTGATCCGCACTCAGCACGGTTACTCACCGGGCGTCTCCGCAGGCAATGCACTGTTCACGATGCTCGGATTCATGGGTATGTATACCGTTCTCGGCATGCTGTTCCTTTTTTTGATCTGGCGCGAGATCGAGCACGGCCCGGAACCTGTCAGCGAAGGCCGTCACTATTGAGACTCATTCTGAGACCTTCACGATCTGGCAGTCCCTGCGGCGGACACCGGATCTCATAAGATCGGATCGACATCATGGAAACACTCTGGTTCCTCCTGATCGCATTAATGCTTGCCGTTTATGTGATTCTTGACGGATTCGATCTCGGCGCGGGAGCGCTGCATCTCCTGCTGGCTCGGACGGAAACGGAGCGCCGCTCCATACTCGCGGCCATCGGACCTTTCTGGGACGGCAATGAGGTCTGGCTGCTGGCTGCCGGCGGCGCGCTCTATCTAGCCTTCCCGTCACTTTACGCCTCGAGCTTCAGCGGTTTCTATCTCCCTCTGATGATCGTGTTGTGGCTGCTCATGCTTCGCGGCATCGGGATCGAATTCCGCATGCACGTGGAAACCCCGCTATGGCGGGATTTCTTCGACGTGATCTTCTCGCTCTCCAGCGGCCTACTGGCCGTCTTCTTCGGAGCCGCCCTGGGAAATGTCATTCGGGGAGTGCCGCTCAACAGTGACGGCTATTTCTTCGAACCACTTTGGACGACGTTCACCGTCGTGCCGCATGCCGGCATCCTCGATTGGTACACCGTCCTGATCGGCCTGACTGCCTTCGTCACGCTGAGCGGGCACGGAGCTAATTACATCGCCCTGAAAACCGAGGGGGAAATGAACAGGCGCGCGCGCAAAGTGGCCCGGATGGCTTCCTGGACCATGGGATTCCTGGCCGTCGCGGGACTGTTCGCAACTGTGATCATTCGCCCGAACATTCTGGACAACTACAAGTCGCACGCGGCGGGGTTGATTATTCCGGTCATAGTATTCCTGAGTTTTGCTTCGATGATCTTCTTCAACGGGAGGGGCAGCGACCAGGCTGCTTTCCTCTCATCGAGCACCTTCATCGCAGCCTTGCTTGCCGGTGCGGCATTCGCGCTCTATCCCAACGTCCTGCCCGCCAGCACCGAGCCCGGCTACAGCCTCACAATTCACAACAGTGCCGCCGGATCCTATGCTCTCAAGGTGGGAGTCACCTGGTGGGTGATCGGGATCACGCTGGCCGCAGGCTATTTCGTCTACCTGTTCCGCTCCTTCCGCGGAAAAATCCGAATCACCAGTTCGCAATAGACTGCTGCCAACAGGCGCACTGCGAACCGCGAACCGCGAACTGTTTATTTATAGCGCCCCGATTTGATGTTGCGCCGAACCCTCCAGACGTCCGAGAGTACCTGGAAATAGGATCCGAAACCGACCTTGCTGCCGGGCGAGTTGATCCACGTAATGGGCAACTCGCGTATCCGGTAACCATGGCAACGAGCAATCGCAAGGATCTCAATGTCAAATCCCCAACGATCGAGCGTCAGCCTGGGGAATATGACCTCCGCGCTCCTTCGAGTGAACACTTTGAATCCTGCCTGGGTGTCGCTGATGCCCGGAACGACAAGCCCGCGAATGACCCAGTTGCCCAGACGGCCGGCAATCTCCTTGTAGGGTGCCTGGTGCACGGCTACATTTGCTCCCGCTACCTTGCGCGATCCTATGACCAGATCAAACCCTTCTGCGAAGGACGGCCAGAAGTGTTCAACCTGATCCAGAGTCGTGGAGTTGTCCGCATCCATGAAAAGGCGAAAGTCTCCCTCGGCAGCTTTCATTCCAATACTTACCGATGCCCCTTTCCCATGATTAGCCCGGTCGGCATGAACCAGCAGTCTTACCGGCACCGGATAGGAGGATTCCTTCAGAACGACCTGATGTGTCCCGTCCGTCGATCCGTCGTCGACAACGATGACCTCGGATCCATAGGGCTGTGAGGCCAGATACCTCACCGATTGACGGAGTGTTTCCGGCAGACGCAACTCCTCATTGTAGGCTGGGATCACTACAGACAAGTGAATACGCGAAGGAGTCGACATGGATCGGTCTGTCCGGCAAGCCCGCTAACTTTACCAC
>DASQID010000723.1:0-2548 GCA_035631775.1 Acidobacteriota bacterium | reverse complement strand
CGCGATCTTTACACGCAAAGTCTGAGGGATGTGACCCTGCACGCCAGAGAGAACAATTGGCCCGAGCTGATTTTCACTCCCTTCGATGAACCCGCCAAATGGGCTTATCGCGAGCCCAGGCCCGAGGCGAACAGGAAATACGCGATCGGGTGCGGGCCATGGATTCGCGAGCATTTCAAAGCTGCCTGCGCGCTGATACATGAGGCGATTCCGCAAAACAAGGTCTACATGTCCCTGCACAACAATTACGAGACCGACATCCGGGGCTTCAAGGAGCGGGTCGGCGAGGTTTTCATTCCGGATGTTGATGTTGTTTGCACAAACGCCATCCAAGAGGATAACGAACTCGGGGAAAAGGTCCGCAAGGCGGGCAAGGCGTTCTGGCAGTACACGGGGACACAGAGCCCACGTTACAGCTTCGGATTCTGGTTCGGGGCATGGGACTCCCGCGGATCCCTCTGTTGGGCCTACAACTGGGGTGCGCATCTTGACGTGACTGAAGGATCGAACTGGCAGTACGCCTGGTCTTCACCTTTCGAGACCATTCTCACCCCGGCCTATGAGGAAATGCGGGAAGCCTGGGATGATCGTCGCTACCTGGAAACGGCAAGGGCCGTGGCGAGGACGGCTGGAAAAAATATCGAGCCGCTGCTCAGACAGATCTTTAAGCACGTGCTTGATAATCAGGGGGGTGACAACAGTTGGAGGCGCGGGCAGGATCCGGCTCAGATGGATCAGTGGCGCGCAATGCTTGCCGACGCAATAGTGGCACTGACAAAGGGCTAGGTTGAGTCTTCGGCGAAACTCATTACTCATGAGTTTCGCGGCAGTATCTCATGAGTGGGGAGCGCACCCCAGCGCATGAAAATGGTGCGGTCGGCGTCGGGATCGGAATCGGGGCGATTCCGATCCCGGCATTCAGGAATTTCGTTCTATTTTCGGGGCAGGAACCGGTTGAACCTTTATCGTCATCTCTTCAAACTGCCGCAATTTGAATTGCAGAGGGAACCATGAGATATTCGCGCCAATTCCTGCTGGGTGCTACGGTTTGCCTTTCATTTCATTCACAGGCCGCGACCACAAAGCTCCCGGCCCAATATTTTCGCCTTCTTGAGGCCGGCGCGCAGCAGGTCGCGCAGCGCCTGACAGCCGATCCTGCGGCCGACCTGGAAAAACTGGAGTCGCGTTCCGGTTGGCGGCACTTCCCCTATGCCATCCTGGCTCCTGCCGTACTCTGCGCGAAGCAGAATGCCGACAACCCGCGCTACCGCGATCGTGAAATGCTAGCCCTGGCGATCAAGATCGGGGATCTGCTTGCCAGCGAGAACGAAAAGGGTCGGTACGAGCCTCGCCTGGACAGCGATTGGGACACATACATGTGGCTCGAGGCCTACCGTTTGCTCGAGCGTGAATTGGGTGCGGAGCGGCAAGCACGCTGGAAGCGTGAAATCGAGAAAAATGTGACCCCTCTGGTTTCGGATGCCAGGGAGAGAATCGACTTCCCGCTGTATCAGTCACCATTCATAGGCACTTCGCCCAATCACTACGCGCAGTGGGCATCGCTGCTGTATTTGGCCGGAAAGGTCTTCGCGAACAACGAGTGGGAGAAGCTCGGAGCGGAAATAATCCGGCGCTTCGCGACCTCGGAGCAGTCTCCCGACGGTTATTGGGGCGAGCACACTAACTCAGGTCCCACTACCGGTTACAACCATCTGACGCTGACCGGCGTGGCACTCTATTACGAGCACAGCAAGGATCCTGCCGTGCTGCCCGCCCTGCGGCGGGCCACGGATTTTCACGAGAACTTCACCTACCCCAATGGAATTCCAGTAGAGGTGATCAACGACCGTAACCGCTACTGGGGGGTCAGTGCTTGGGGCCAGTTTGCGTTTACAAATTTCGCCGATGGCCGGCGCTATGCTGAATTCCTGACCGACTTCTTTCACCCGGACGATCTGAGCATCGACGCGTTGGGCAGACTTGCACAGGATGCTCTTTACTATCATGAAGGCCCGGTCCGTCCGATCCCTCAGGATCTACCCGCCTACTCTCACCAGATGAGCGTTCCCGCCGGGATCCGCAAGTCGGGTTCGTGGGTCGTTTGCCTTTCAGGTCTCATCAGCACTCAGGCGGTCAACAGCCAGTTCTATCTCGACCGTCAGGGGAATCTCAGCGTCTTCCACGAAAAGCTGGGCCTGATCATTACCGGTGCAAACTCCAAGGGCCAACCTGAGCTGGCGACATTCTCTGAAAAACTGCTCGGGCAGATATTTCACATGCCCATCAGCAGCCGCCTGCAGATGAGCGGAGCGGCCGACCGATTGTCCCTTGCCTTCAATACATTCACCGCCGACCTGAACATTCCGGTTCCCTCTGGGAACGAGTTGGATCTCCGTTTTGCGATTACTGGGAAGGGGACTCCCCCCGCAGAGGCACGGTTGACTCTACAGCTATGTCTTAAAACGGGCGAGGCTCTCGAAACGGCGGGCGGGAAGAACGTGATCCTCGGGCCCGATAAGGTTTAGCTGTCGGGGACAGAACTGGGGGG
>DASQID010000722.1:0-4417 GCA_035631775.1 Acidobacteriota bacterium | reverse complement strand
GGGCAGATGCGAGTCGCCGCGACGCAGGCGATATCGGTGTATATCGTCGAGGAGCGGCAACGAAGCAGATGCCGCCGCCCCTTCGAGCTGCGGCTCCCAGGCCTGCTGGCTTTGTTGCTCGCTCCTCACATACCACCCCGGGTATAGCTCGTCGTTCGCGCCTCGCCAGCGGGCCTGGGAGCCTGCAGCAAAATGCCAATTAATTCTTGCGCGTGCCCTGAGACGTCGGACCGGAGCGGCATCAAAACCGGAGAATGCGCATGCTTTCCCCGCTCAAATAGGTTCCTTCGTGCCTTGTTGTGTGGAAAAACCGCCAGACTTGACTGCCGTCTAGCTGCCGGGGACTTCGTGTCCATCGGGCAGTTCAGGAACGGCATCGGCCGAGCTCGGGGGTTCTTCGGGACTGACCTGAGCCGACACGCCGGATGCCTCTGCCCCTCCTTCGGATTCGGGCTTCCTTGGCTTTATCTTACGCTGAAGCTTCCGAACGGTCGTCTTGGGTTTCGCGGCGAGATCTCCGGGAGCCGCGGCGCCTTCCGGCCCCGGCACGCCGGCTTCTCCGGACTCTTTACCCTCAGCCGCCTTGCGGGCAGCGGCCTCCGCTGCAGCAGCGGCTGCAACTCTCGCCGCGGCTTCGCGCGCCGCGGCAGCCTGTTGCGCCTGAAGCTGCCGCTGTTTCTCCATCTGCTCAGCAAGTTCTTTCTGCTGTGCCTCGTAGATGGTCCGGCCATCCACGTAGGCCTGGGCAACCGTGCTGGTGATCAGGCGAATTGCACGCAGCGCATCGTCGTTGCCGGGAATGATGTAGTCTATTTCGTCCGGATCGCAATTTGTGTCCGCCACACCGATGATCGGAATGCCTAGCTTGCGGGCTTCCTGAATGGCAATTGTTTCCAGCTTGGTATCAATTACGAACAGCGCATCCGGCAGGTTGGCCATTTCTTTGATGCCCGAGAGATTCTTTTCGAGCTTCTTGCGCTCGCGTTCGTAACGGGCAACCTCTTTCTTGGAAAACAAATCGTATCCGCCGTTCGTGCGCATCACCTCTAGCTCGCGGAAACGCTTGATACTCTTCTGGATGGTGACAAAATTGGTCAAGAGTCCGCCCAGCCAGCGCTGATTCACATAGTACATTCCGCAGCGTTGCGCCTCCTCCTGGATGACGTCCTGAGCCTGCCGCTTGGTTCCGAGAAATAGGATCGTTTTTCCCTGAGCTCCCAAATCCTGAACGAACTGGATAGCGTTCTTGAAGAGTCTCAGGCTCTTCTGCAGGTCGATTATGTAAATCCCATTCCTCTGCCCGAAAATGTACTCCTTCATTTTCGGGTTCCAGCGTTTCGTCTGGTGGCCAAAGTGAACCCCGGCCTCCAGAAGTTGCTTCATCGTAATAGAAACCAAACAGGACCTCCCTCAGATTATCGCTTCGAGAACTGGAATCTCTTGCGAGCTCCCTTTTGACCGTATTTTTTTCTTTCCTTGATCCGTGGGTCTCGCGTGAGAAGCCCAGCCCGCTTCAGCCTGGGCCGCAGCTCGGTATTGAATTCGAGCAGTGCCTTTGCGATCCCGAGTCGAATGGCACCGGCCTGTCCCGAGATTCCACCGCCCCTCACCGTGGCGCGAACGTCGAATTTTCCCAGGTTGTCCGTGATGGTGAGCGGGTACCGGATGATCGTGCGCTGGGTCTCGTCGCAGAAGTAGTTGCCCAGTTCGCGCTTGTTCACCATGATCCGGCCGTTGCCGGGCAGCAGTCGCACCCTTGCCGTCGAACTCTTCCTCTTCCCCGTTCCGTAATATTCAACTGTCTCCAAACCTGAACTCCTTACCGTTAAACCGAGACCTCGCCGACTCGCGTCCGGGCGGATTATCGGTTACAGCGCAAGCGGGCTGGGTTGCTGCGCCTGATGTGGGTGGTGAGGCCCTTTGTAGACCTTCAGCTTCTTTCTCATCGCCCGCCCCAGCTTGCTTTTGGGCAGCATGCCTACGATAGCCTCCCGAACCAGCTTCTCCGGGCTTTTGGCGAGCAGGTCTCCGGCCGCGATCTCCCTCAGACCCCCGGGATAGCCCGTATGGTGGCGGTAGATCTTGTCCGAGAGCTTCCTCCCCGTCAGGCGGATTTTATCGGCATTCACTACAATGACATGGTCGCCGGTATCCAAAAACGGAGTGTAGATGGGCTTCTCTTTCCCTGTGAGGAGACGGGCAACGCGGGTCGCGAGCCTTCCCAACACCTGTCCCTCTGCATCCACCACGTGCCATTTCCTTTCGATTTCCTTGTCGCCGGGAATAAAACTCTTCATCACTCGCTCCGTTATCCGTACATTACACAGAATAATCCTTTAGGCTATCCAAGATATGTCAGTGTGTCAAGTACATTTGGTTACCCTCCAAACCCGCAATTTTATTGGGCGCGACTGGGTTCTGACCGTCCCGGTCGGCGGGCAGCTAAAAAATCTTTGGAAAAAAAAAGATACGTAATCAACCCGAGTGAACGATAAGTGTGGGTGAATAAATTCAGAGAGCCACCTCCTCCCAGGTCGGGAGGACAAACTCCTTGACGATTTTCGTGGTTCTCCAGTTAAACGGCAACTGAGTCTTTAGGAATTAGCGGCATCCCCCTCAATGTCCTGCGAGCAACTTTCGCGGGCTTTGCGCTTCGACGCCAATGACGCTTAATATCCTCAACCGCAGTAAGCAAGTCGTAGGTCTTGACATCGGTTCCAGCAAGATCAAGACAGTTGAACTCCAACCATTACGCAAAGGCGGCTTCGAACTCCTGAGTCTTGGAATCGAAGCGCTCTCCCCCGACTGCATCGTCGACGGCGTGATCATCTCAAAGAATCCTGTCTCCGATGCGATCAGCCGGATATTCGCCCAGCAGAGCATCAAAAATCGCCGCGTGGCGACCTCCATCTCCGGACATTCGGTCATAGTCAAGAAGATCTCGCTTCCAGTGCAGAGCGACGAAGATCTAGCCGAATCCATCCGCTGGGAGGCAGAACAGTATATCCCATTCGACATTGCGGACGTAAACCTGGATTACCAGGTGCTCGGCGAAAGCGCCACCTCGGGCAGCCTCGAAGTTCTGCTGGTGGCTGTAAAGAAGGAGAAGATCACCGACCACACGAGCGTTATAACGATGGCCGGCAAGAGTCCTGTGATAGTGGATGTCGATGCTTTCGCGCTCCAGAACGCCTACGAAATCAACTACGAACCGACCTCAAAGGTCACCGTGGCCCTACTCGACATAGGCGCCAGCATCATGACGATAAACATAATTTCGGGAACCGACTTCCTATTTACCCGCGACGTGGGCGTCGGAGGGCACCAGTACACGGATTTCATCCAAAAGGAATTTAATCTCGGCTTCACACAGGCTGAAGCCTTGAAGCAAGGAGAGGCCGTCGAAGGAATCGATCCGACGGAAGCCCGGCATGTGATCGAATCGGTTACCGAGATAATCTGCCTCGAGATTCAGAAGACTTTTGACTTCTTTAAGACCACAACCACTGTGGACCACATCGACAGCATGCTGGTCAGCGGTGGCGCAGCTCACACTCCCGGCTTGATCGAGACTCTTGGACGCAAGTTCGAGATTCCGGCGGAGAAATTCGACTCCTTTAAGAATGTCACATTTGATCAAAAGAGATTTTCGCCGACCGTCATCGCCGATCATTCGCCGGATCTGGCGGTCGCCGTAGGCTTGGCGATGCGAAGCGCCGAGGAATAGACCAGCTATGATCAGGGTCAACCTTCTCAGAGACCAAACCGTCCGGGTCCGCAAGACAGCCGCAAGGCCCACAGTCTCGCGGATGGGCCTGGTTACCGTGGCAATCTTCCTTGTCTTCATAGGCGGCATGGGATCGTATTGGTACTCCGTCAGCCGCGAGATCGGGGCTCTCACTCAGACGCGCGATAGACTGCGTCGGGAGAATGACCGACTGCAGGGCTTGAAGAAGGAAATCGAGAAGTACCAGAGCCTCAAACTGATCGCGCAGGGCAGAATCGAGGTTATCGAGAAACTGAAGGAGTTCCAGACAGGCCCCGTCAGTCTCATGAATCATCTGATACAGAGCATTCCGCGAGACTCTTCCCTCTGGCTGACACTCGTCGACCAGAAGGCCGATCGCATTGCAATCAGAGGGTATGCTTTCCGGAACGAGGCGGTTGCGGACTTCATGACTAATCTGGCAGCCACCGGATTCTTCAAAAGCGTGGATTTGGAGGTCCTGGAGAGCGACAAAGAGGCGTCCAAGTTCTCCTTGATCTGCATAACCCCGCGAAAACTGCCGTCGGAGTAACTCGACATGGCGCTAAGTGACTATAAATTCGAAAACCTGCCTCGATATGTACAGGTTCTGATTGTAACGCTCATCGCCATCGCGCTGTCGGTGGTGTTTTACGTCTTCTACCTGAAGGG
>DASQID010000721.1:0-4313 GCA_035631775.1 Acidobacteriota bacterium | reverse complement strand
AATCCAAAACTAGGGCGAGTAGCAGAATGCACTTCATTGCATTTTCCCGGCAGGCAGTGCCTCTCAGGACGGGTGCTACTCTCTTAGATCTTTGGAAGGGGGGAGAGGTTCAAAGATAGGCGGTGGCTGTCTACTTGACCTTTGCTGCAGTTCCACGCTTGCAGCAAAGACACGTTTGATGCATCCATCCCGCTCCTCAGCACGTTGAGCCTCCGCATCTGAAGGGGAGAGGCTGGCACAGGTACCGCCGATCTGATTGGAGGAGTGCACAATGGCAAATCCCAATTAGAGACTCCAGCGAGCCGGACGCTCAGTCGTCGGTCTCCCCGCGGACGAACTTGAGAAGCAGCCAAGGCTTCTGCTGGAGGAGCTTCGCGATCGGCGGCGGCTCCTTGAGCCTGCCGCGTGCCTTCGCCAGAGGTTCCGGCCACACAAACGGCAGCTGGACCGCCCCGCCCGGTTGCTCAATTACCTGTAGCGATTTTAAAGCGGCACGCAGCACTGCCCGCTGTCCGTCGGCGTCACCAGGTCTCCCGAGGCACCGGCCAAAAGGATACGCGAGCCCTGCAACGCGGGGCGTGCCGACCACCCTTGTGAAGGCGGGCAGCATCGTCAGCGTTACCGTGGAGATGCCTGCCGCCTCGATCAATCTGGCAGCCAGTCCGACGGACCGGCAGCAGAACGGTCAGGCCGGGACAAGCAGCGCCACGTCCGCACCATCGGAACGCATCCGCTCGATTATCTTCGGCACGCTGGTCTGGAGAAACTCCTCAGGCTTGAGCAAATAGCCCATGAAGGAGTAGTGAGTCGGCGCAACCGCACCTATTTCCTTGGTGAGCGCGAGTTCTTCGAGCCGGTCCATAGGGAGAACACAGTTGAGATCCGTTTCACCGAACGAAGTGTCAATGTGCATGTGGTAGAGGGCCACATGCTCTGTGCGTGTGCCGCGAGGGATCAGCCGATAACCAGGATCTCCCCACCAGGGATTGCGCCGCTCGCCCTCTTGATCGAAGGGCTGGTCGGTCTTCAGGGCAATTCCAGCTGAGCCGACCAGCGCGACCATGCACTGAGTCAGTGGCTTCGTTGGGGGCGTCCACGGGATGTCGTTCGGGGGCACCTCGTGCTTCATCCACCCTTTCATCACTTTGCGACTCAGGTAGTCCAGGTAGAGGTTCCGATCGATCTCGTCAGCGTCAGCAGGCGCCGTGATGACGGTAAGCGTTGGCGTCCCTTCTGCTGCACCCGCCTCGCCTTGTTTCGAGGTCCCCGTTTTGGGCAAGTTCATTGTTGGATCCCCGGACCGCATTTTAGTCCTGTGGGGCACCGAATTCCTACTGCTTGGTGGAAGATCGGGAGGGTGGGCAGTCGCCTTTTGCCGGTAATCTGGTGGGTTGGGCCCCGGAGGGGCCCAAGCAAGTAGCCGGGGGCGCAAGCCCCCGAATAGGAAATTGCATAATATCGAGCCCCGGCAGGGGCGAAAGGCCTTTGTATGCGACGTGTTATCTGTCGCCCCTTCAGGGCTCTGATCTTTCTTGACAATCCCAACCCCGGGCTGCGCTTCGCTTGCCCGGGGCTATTGGCTGGCGCCCCTCCGGGGCGCTTTCCGCATGGCCAAGGAGTCTCGCGACAGTTTCTCATGCGCGGCGCGCGCACCCAAGCGCATGAAAATCGGCCGTGCCGACGCTCGGCCATGGCCCAGGAGTGGGGCAGTCGTCCCCAGGCCTCGCTATATTCGGAACAGAAACTCGTTATCCGAGGTGCGGAGCCGCTCTCAGCACTCGTTCTCGACAAACCTTTTCCACCCCTCTACGGGACTTCATTGGTCAAGCCGGCTCTGAGCACGTTCTTGAGCGCTTCTCTCTTGCTGAGCGGGCTCAATTCCCGGCGCTTGAGGCGCACGTAGCGCAGTACCTCATGCGGATCGGCCCACGCGTACTGCCGGAGAGCCCAGCCAATTGCCTTGCGTAGAAAGAACTCCGGGCTC
The DNA here is from genome assembly GCA_035631775.1 of Acidobacteriota bacterium. Taxonomy (GTDB): domain Bacteria; phylum Acidobacteriota; class UBA6911; order UBA6911; family UBA6911; genus DASQID01. Next base: position 2,329 of record DASQID010000721.1, on the reverse strand, counting down.
GCCAGCGAGGGCTCGATACACTGGTAAAGAAGAGGAAGGTCGGTCTCCGCTTTAAAAGTCAGTTGGCACAGAATCGAGCTCCGCCGTTTCCAGAGATCGTCGCAGATGGACCACGCGCGCATCTCGGGCTTCATCACCTCCGGGTAGACGCGGAGCAACCCGCCTAACCGATGCGCAGCGATGCTGTCAACGAGGTCCCACCACGCGCCGGTAACGATCATCTCTTCATACAGTGGCAGTGCCTCGAGCGTCTGAAACGCCGCATTAGCGTTTGTATCTGGCAAGCTCTATCGCGGCATACCGCTCCTCCCGATATCGTGCAGTCCGCCAGAGTCTGAGCACAGTATCGCGCCAATCGGTGCAGGTAGACAGCGGCCAGCGTGCAAAGATCTCACGGTAAGTGCGCCGCTGCTCGGTGGCTTGAATTCCGTAGTAGGGCATCGCTGATTTCATGTATGCCTGCATCGCGGCGGCCTTGTCGGTGTCCGCCTGGCTTCGAAGTGCCTCACGTAGTGCCCGTATCAGGGTGGACCTGGCTGTCATAGCTTCTTGATATGATCATTCGGAGGATTGCCTGCCAGGACATAGCGCCGCTGCCGCCGTCCGCCAGACGGTGGCCGGGCCCTCTGCTCCTGAAATTCCGGAAAACCCAGGCAGCGGGCTTTTTCAGCCCGGATGAGTGAAGCGCTGTTTCCGGATCATTATTTAGCAGGAGCGTGCAGGGGCGTGCCCTCCCGAAGTTCATCCGTTGCGCGGCGGACTACCATGTCGCCGGCCTTCAGATCGCCGAGGACCTCAGTCAGATCGCCTTCGGCGCCCAATGTCCGTACATCTACCCACTGAGCTTGTCCGTTCTGATTTCGTACCACAAACGTGCGCTCCGTGGTCGTGACTATACTCGTTTTCGGGACGAAAAGCGCAGGGCGCGTTCGCCGGACAGGCCATTTGACCGTGGGATACATACCCGGAGCCAGGGAAGCGTCCTGGTTGAATACATCCAGCTCGACGGGCATCGTTCGGGTCTTTTGCTCCAGCGCCTGTGCAATCCGCGCCACCGTGCCTGCGTATGTACGGGCCGGGTGCGCGGGAACGGTGAAGTTCACCCTGGCGCCTCGCACGATTCCACCGACGTCCTCCTCGGGAATCGCGACGATAAGCCTGAGGTGGGAGACCTGCTGGATGATCATCAGAACAGGATCGGCGCCGGGGCCGACCAGGGCTCCAGGGTGAACCAGGCGATCCGTCACCACTCCGTCAAAGGGCGCCGTTATTCTTAGGTAGGCCTGCATATCCTTCAGGGAACGAACCGTCGCCTCGGCTGCTCTGCTTGACTGCTGCCGGGAATTTAGGAGGGCTCTGGCCGCCTCTACTTGTTTTTCGGCTTGAATGACCTCGTTGCCCGCGATGGCTCCGGGAGTTTGGGCAGCCGCCTTCATCCGCTCTGAGGTGCTCTGCGCGGCCTCAAGTTGAGCTTCAGCCTGGAGCCGGTCGGCTTCGGCCGCCTGCAACTTTGATTGGGCTTCGGCAATCTGAGCTGCCATCTCAGGAGCAGAGAGTTCGGCGAGTAGGGCTCCTTGCTTGACGACACTCCCCCGGTCCACGAGGAGGCGATCAACATAACCCGGCACTTTGGCGTGAAGTGAAACGCTCAGGTAGGGCGCGATCTCGCCCGGCAGGTCAATCGTTCGCGACACCGGCTTTGCTACCACCGCAACAAGATCGCCGCTTTGGGCCCGAGCGATGCCCACGAGAGTGAGGAACGTCCAGATTGTCAGAGTGAGAGAAATGCTACGTCGCGTCATAGTATCGGCTCGCTGGATCCATCGGGTTGAGAGATGGGGAAGTAACAGATGCCTTGCCTTGCAGAATGGCGTAGATCGACGGCAGAATCGTCAGTGTCGCGAAGGTCGATACGAGAAGGCCGCCAATGACGGCTCGACCCAGGGGTGCCGATTGCGATCCGCCTTCGCCGAATCCTATGGCCATGGGCACCATACCGAAAACCATCGCGGCCGCCGTCATGAGAATGGCGCGCAGGCGGCTCGTGGCACCTTCGCGTGTGGCTTCGAGCAGAGGCCTCCCTTCCTGCCGCAAGCGTTCCGCAAAGGTGACCAGCAGAATCGAGTTCGCTACCGCAATCCCGGTCGACATGATCGCCCCCATGAACGACTGTATGTTCAGGGTTGTGCCAGTCAGATCGAGCATTAAGAGAACGCCGCAGAGCACCGCAGGCACGGTCAGAACGATCGCCAGCGCCAGTCGCATGGATTGAAAGTTTGCCGAGAGCAGCAGAAAAATCACGGCAATGGCAAGCAGCAAACCGATTCGA
>DASQID010000720.1:0-11187 GCA_035631775.1 Acidobacteriota bacterium | reverse complement strand
CGAGGGAAGTACTGGTGGAGATCGAAGCCGTGGCGCTGGCTTAGGTGGTCCTCTGAACCTTGCCGGCTTTCTGAACTTTGCCGGACCGCAAGCAACGAGTGCACACGCGCACCCGCTTTACCGAGCCGTTCTCCATGATGCGCACGCTTTGGAGATTGGGATAGAACTTGCGCGAACGGACGTTGTGCGCATGAGAAATCGTATGGCCGAACACCGGCGTCTTCGCGCAGACATAGCATTGCATCGGCATGGCTAAACTCCTAAAAAGGAGGTATCGTACCAACCTGCACATGCCGAGTCAATGATCTAACCTATTAAAAGAAATTGCCCGCCGGATAACGATCCTTGGGGAAAGATCGGCTCGGAATGTGGTCATGTGCGGGGGGTCATCAGACCTCCCGGTCGCCGCCACGGCGGCGATCCGCAGGGGTCTGATGAGCGGCGCCACAGGTGGTCTGCCTTCGTGCCAATTGTGACGTTAATTCTTGGTGTGCCCTTAGCCGGTCAGGTCCTCGCCGCCGTCGACACCGATGACGTTTCCAGTCATCCATGTGGAATTGCATTCGCTTAGAGAAACCAGTACCTGCGCCAGGTCCTCCGGGGTAGTCAAGCGTTTCCCGGGATTAGACTTCAGCGCCCACTCGAACATTTGCTCGCTTCCGGGGATCTTGCGGGCTGCCGGCGTATCGGTGACACCGGCGCGGAGTGCATTCGCGCTTATTCCGAAGGGTGCCAACTCGACAGCGAGTTGCCGGATGTGAGATTCAAGTGCAGCCTTGGCTGCCGAGACGGCTCCGTAGGAGGGCCATACCCTGTGGCCGCCCGCGCTGGTCATGGCGAAGATCTTGGCGCCGCGCAGAAGCAGGCCTGCCGCATAGAGCTCTTGGACCCAGTAGACAAGGCTATGCGCCATTACTTCCAGCGTCATGTTCATGTCGGCAGGCTTGATGGCTCTGCTGACATCCGTCGAGATGTAAAGCTTTAGAGTGCCGAATGCGAGGGAGTGAAGCAGGGAGTTGATTCCCTTGCTGCCTGGGGTATTTTCCACGAGTTCCCTGCAGGCCCGGATGACTTCTCCGCGCTTCTCCGGATCGGCCGCGTTGATGTTGAAAAACATCGCTTGTTGCCCCAGGCTTCGAATTTCCGAAGCGATCCGTTCCGCGTTTGGCAGAGTGGCGCGACGATCGAGATGAACACCTACAATGTGGAACCCGTTGCGGGCGAAGGCGAGGCATGCCGCAGCTCCAAATCCGCTGGATCCGCCGAGTACTAGAGCCCACTTCTGCGATGACGATCGTTCAGTCCCCACGGCCGCCTCCCACTCGTAACATTGACGTAACAGCTTACCATAGCCAGTGCCGGGACACAGAGTTCTCCATGACGTTTGCCCCTTTGTGGTAGGATGAGATTTCCTGGATCAATCACCTGTTTTTCCGTTAGATATGTTGTCGCCTTAACTGTCGAAATCCAGGTGCCGGCATCGTGACGGCGAGTGTCTCGGACATGTTTCTAAGATCGCCGCAGTGAGGATAAGTCTGATGGCAGAAGATCGAAGCAACAAGAACAAAGCAATCGACATGGCTTTGACACAGATCGAAAAGCAGTTTGGCAAGGGATCGATCATGCGTCTGGGGGATCGAACGAACGTAGCCAGTGTACCGGCAATCTCGACCGGTTCGATCTCATTTGATGCCTCTCTTGGCGTGGGTGGTTTTCCGAGGGGGCGCGTAATTGAAATCTTCGGTCCCGAATCTAGCGGGAAAACCACCATCGCACTGCATGCCATAGCGCAGGCGCAAAAGGCGGGCGGTGCGGCCGCGTTCATTGACGCCGAGCACGCGATGGATTCCAAATATGCCAAGATGCTGGGAGTAAACACAGACGACCTCCTTGTCTCTCAGCCGGACAACGGCGAACAGGCGTTAGAGATCGCTGAAGTTCTGGTCAGGAGCGGGGCCATCGATATCCTGGTCATAGATTCGGTCGCGGCACTGGTGCCCAAGGCGGAACTCGAAGGCGAAATGGGCGATTCGCTGCCGGGGCTGCAGGCTCGCCTGATGTCTCAGGCACTTCGCAAACTTACGGCAATTGTGTCGAAGTCGAATACCTGCCTGGTATTCATCAATCAGATACGTGAAAAGATCGGGGTCATGTTCGGAAATCCCGAAACTACCACAGGCGGGAGAGCGCTGAAGTTCTATTCCTCGATTCGCGTCGATATCCGCCGCATTGGCTCAATCAAAGAGGGTGAACTGGTGGTCGGCAACCGGACCCGCGTCAAGATCGTGAAGAACAAGCTGGCGCCGCCTTTCCGCGAGGCAGAGTTCGATATTCTGTACAACCAGGGCATTTCCTACGAAGGAGATTTGATCGACCTTGCTGTTGAGAGGAAGTTGGTCGAGAAGAGCGGGGCCTGGTTCTCCTATAAGGGGGAGAGGCTTGGCCAGGGACGGGAAAATGCCAAGCAGTTCATACGTGAGCATCCGGAGGTTGCGCAGGCCCTGGACATCAAGCTCAGAGAACTGCTGGGACTCATCAAACCCGCGCCCGCCCTCGCGGAAACAAAGAGCAAATAGGCCTGTTGGCGGACCTTGAGATTCTTGGCGTACTTTGAGTCCTAGCGGTTTGCTCTTAGAAGCGGACCGGGAAGACTTCAAGTACGCGAAGGACCGCGAGAATTCATCCGTGTCCCAGAGTGTCCTGATGATGCTAAAATGGAGGCTGCCGGAGTCGGCCAGGCAATCGCGGTCTCGGATACGGGACCGAGGAAAGTCCGAACTCCACAGGGCAGTGTGCCTCGTAACGCGAGGGAGGGGAAACCCTACGGACAGTGCCACAGAAAACATACCGCCCCGTGACAAGCGGGGTAAGGGTGAAAAGGTGCGGTAAGAGCGCACCGCACTGCTGGCAACAGCAGTGGCACGGCAAACCCCACACGGAGCAAGGTCAAATAGAAAAGCGATCCCGAAAGGGATAAGGATGGCCCGTCCGATGCTTTTGGGTGGACCGCTCGATCTCTGGAGCGATCCAGAGGCCAGATGAATGATTGCCAGCTCCGTGGTGCGGAGATACAGAATTCGGCTTATGGACGGCTCCGGCAGTTGCCTCCCCGCAATCGATTCAGGGATTTCGGATCTTCTCCTCTTCTCGCGAACGGATTTCCGGGGGCGCCGGCAGATTCGCTGTTTTTAGTTTGCCGGTGACTTTCCCCAGTCGGACTTTAGCCTCGAACTGAACGGGCAGCCTCCGTTCGTCTGCGGTCAACCAGATTCGGAACTGGCCGCCTTCCCTGAAGAGACTGCCGAGCAATGCCACCGTGTTCAGCCGCCAGGACTCATACCTTCCCATCGGTGTGCTGACGACTTCCTTCTTCTCCACCACGGACTGCACTTCCTTGACCCTGTCTGCGTTACCGACCTGCGTCTTCTCCACCATTCCCAGGCTGAAATCGCGCAGTCGAATTGAAAGCAGGGCAGAGAAGACGTCCTTCACGCATTTTGGAATGCCTTCCTTGTACTCGTCTTTCCTGATCTTGTTTGGGATCACCCCCAAGTCCACTTCGCGAATGTGCAGCCGGTTGCTGTCCTGGAGATAGATCACGTTGATATCACGCTTGCGCTGACCCTCGCGGATCTTTTCCGTGGCCTCCATGGTACAAAAGGTTGCTGCATCGCTAATGTAAACGGATTCGTCGTCAACCTTGATTCCGACGAGGTTGACAAAGGTGCCGCTGGAATGGGCCTTGAATCTGATCTCGATGGCCTTCCGCCCCTGGTATTGAAGTTCCCGTACCAATTGAACCTCGACCTCCCCCGCCTCCATGACAGGTAGAAAGAACAGAAACCAAGGTGGATTCCACTCGATGCGGAATAACAGCTTCTCGCCTGCCGAGAAGGGACGTGGGACTCCGGTAGCATCCTGCCCGGCGACACGCATACTGCCGAAAATCAGGAGGGCGAGAAGGCAGGCGATGACCTTCCGGCGTATACGCCCATCCCTCATTGGTTCCTCCCTATCCGTTTCAGCACTGCTTGGAACACTTCATCCACTGTAATATCCATGCATTCGTTCCGAGTCGGGCACGACCGTCCGTTGCAGAAACTACAAGGCAGTATACGGAAGACCGATTCCTCGCCGGCCCTCCACGGCCCGTTGCGTTGCGGCGACGTCGGCCCGAAAATGCCCACCACCGGGGTACCAAGTGCACATGCCAGATGGAACGGTCCCGTGTCTCCTCCTATCAGCAGGCACGCCTTTCGCAGCAAGGGAATCAACTGCAGGAACTCGAGTTGGAAGTTGCGGACTGCTGTCTTTCCGCAGTGCCGCGAGATTTCGGTGAACAGGTGCTTCTCTCCAGGCCCCGTAGTTGCTATTACCGGGAGCTCGAGCTCCTCCTGGATTCTGACCGCCAGTCTCCCGTATCTGGCCGGATCCCATCTCTTGGTGTGCCATCCACCGCCGGGGTTCACCACCACGAAGCGGGAGATTCCTTCATGATCCAGGAGTGACTGGACCAACGCTTCATCCTGGTCGCTTACCGCAAAACTCACGTTCGACTTGACCGGATGGGCTCCCGCCGACTGGGCAAGAAGTTGATTCAGCGCAACCACGTGCATTGGAACGCGCGGGGGCTCGGGCGTGTGCCGGTAGAACCAGTGTGCAGGGCGTTCCCGCACCAGATCCCTCGGAAAGCCGATGCGGTCTCGAGCGCCGCTCAACACACTCATCAGTCCTGTCTTCAGCAGGCCCTGGAAATCAATGCTGAGATCATACTGTCGTGAGCGCAGCAGACGAATCAGCTTTCCTGTGGATTCCCAGGAGCTCAGCTGCCATGGGGCGGCGCGCATGGGATAGGTATCCAAGATGAGGACTTCATCGATTCCATCGACGGCTGAGAGCAGGAAACTGTTTCGCTGTTCCACGAGCCAATCGATTCGTGCATCCGGGAAGGTGGCGCGAAGGCTGACGAACGCGGGAAGCGCGTGCAATATGTCCCCGAGAGAGCTGAGTCGGATGATTAGGATTTTTTCCGGCGTGCGCATGGAACAGAAGCCGTCAGGATACTCTTTATCAGGTCCCTTGTGGAGTGATCTTTGGGATCACCGACAATTGCCACTCGCCCGCCGTAGGACAGCACCGTATTCCGTTCCGGAACACTCTCGGTGGTGTAGTCGGTGCCCTTTGCATGTACGTCTGGTCGGAGCTGTAGAAGCAGGGGATCAACCGTCGGAGTGTCAAACACCGCCACGCAGTCCACGCACTCGAGTGAGGCCAGTATCTCGGCCCGCTCCGACTCGGATTGAAGTGGCCGCCCGGCGCCCTTGAGAGTTGCAACCGAGTCATCGCTATTGATCGCCACGATCAGGATACCCCCTAGCGCCTTGGCTTCCTGCAAGTACCTGATGTGCCCGACATGGATCAGATCGAAACAGCCATTTGTCAGGATGACCCTCTTTCCGGCCGTTCGGGCAAGCCGGACGACTTCTGACAATTCTGCGAGGGTTTTTATCTTGGCTTGCGGATCGAGCGTCATCACTTCACTTGACCCCCAGGGGGATTCCATGCACTGTCGCGGCTGTTTTCATCTGTCAAGGGCTCATGCGGTCCGGACAGGACAAGATCCAGTCTACGGCATCTAACAGATTGGCCGCAATGTGATCCGGCTGGCGAGGCCAAGTCTCCTTCTGGTACAGAAGCTCGCCCTGGCCGTAGCCTGACAAGACCAGGATTGTTCGGGCATTGACCTTGAATCCCATTCGCAGATCCTGATATCGGTCGCCGACCACGAATGATTTGCTCAAGTCGAGATGCCGCTCCTGCGCAGCCTGCTCGATCAATCCCGTCTCGGGCTTCCGGCACGAGCAATGAATCCTATACGGACGGACCGTACCTTCCGGATGGTGGGGACAGAAGTAGATGGCGTCCAGTACTGCTCCTCCCAGGGCAAGCTGCCTCTTGAGTTCCTGGTGAGTTTCATGAACGAGGCATTCAGGGAAATAGCCCCGCGCGACCCCGGCCTGATTGGTTATTATGATCACCTGCAATCCTGCGCCATTGAGCTTCCGGATGGCTTGGGTGGTCCATGGATACACCCTGAATCGGTCAATGTGGTTTACGTAGCCCACCTCCTCGCTGACCGTTCCGTCGCGATCGAGAAAGACCGCACGATTCATCCGAACTCCTGTAAAATCAGTGACTTTAGCAGATATTTCCGGTCGGCTCAATTCAAAAGTCCGAGGGAAGCACCGGATAGCAGCTCTGGATTCGATTCAGAAATGACCCCTCAGCGGACGCTCGGTTACAGGATGGACTGCAAGGATGCAGCGCCACGGCCTCAGGATCGATGTATCTCGGGATGAATCGAGGTTTGTTGCTTCCCGTGACCGCTATCACAGCCTCCTAGACGAGCCTGCGATATTGTGCCCGGTGTCAGGAGATGATTACCAGCCAGGTGCGGAGACGGGATTATCGGATTGTCCGGGGGGATGCTTCCGTTCCTGAATCCGCACCGGCTGAAACGGTAACAGCCCCTCAGCCGGCGGCGGCCCGCAGCTTACGCTCCGCCGCATCCACCACCCTTTCTACCGTAATCAGTGTCATGCAGCGAAAATCGATGGGGCACTCCCGCAGAAAACACGGATTGCACTCGACGGGATGTTTGATTACCTCAGCCTGATTGCTGAGCGGTCCCGTGGCGACTTCGCTGGTGGAGCCGAAGATTGCCAATTGCGGCACATCCAGTGCCGCAGCCAGATGCATCGGGCCCGAGTCATTCGTTATCATTAAAGAACACTCCTTGATCAGGCCCATCAGCTGCCCGAGGGTCGTTTGTCCAGCCAAAATGACGGGTGCGGTGGTCATTGCCTCCGCCACCTGCTGCGCGATCTGGCTCTCGCCTGCCGCGCCAAAAATGACGATGTGCGCGTCGTGTCTTCGCGCCAATTCATCGGCGACACGGGCATAACGGTCTGACAGCCAGCGCTTCGCGCCCCCGTAAGAGGCTCCCGGATTCAGGCCTACTACCAGTTGACCCGCTTCAATCCCGCGAGCCCGAAGGATCGCCTTTGCCGATGCCCTGTCCTCAGTGCGCACGCCTATCCGAATATCCAGTGGATAGTCAGGGCGTTCCCAAAGGCAATTCTCGATCAATCCCGCGCCTGCCAATATTCCGAGATAGTAATAGGACTGATGAACCTTCTTGAGACGCGGATCAATCCGGCAGGGGTGGGTCAGGAGGATGCTTCGGCCATCCCTCGCATAGCCTAGCCTGACCGGGATGCGTGCCCTCCATGCCAGGAATGCCGCTTCGAACGCGTTTTGCAGCAGAATAGCCATGTCGAAGTGGTTGCGCTTCAAGTCGGCGGCGAGACGCACCAAGTTCCACCAACCACTGCGATTGCTCTGCCTGTCATACTCTATGAGTTCATCCACAAAATCGACGGACGAGTAGACATCCTTTACCCAGGGCTTGGCCAGCAGACTAATGTGCGCGCCGGGAAAGATTCGGCGTATTTCGCGGAGGGCCGGTATCGACATCACAGCATCGCCCACCCAGTTTGTGCCGCGGACCAGAATCTTCCGCATTTTGTCCGAATCGAGTCGCCTCACGGGATGCCTTGGATGACCTTCGTAAGCATTTGCTCGAATTCCGCCGGTCTGTCGAAGCGGACGGATTGGAGTGCAACCAGCAGCGGAAAATCGGGCGGTTCCACGATCTTGACCGCATCCTTTTCAGTGATGATTATCGCCTCAGCGCCTGCCCTGTCGGCCTGCCGCACGCAATCGCGCCACTCCTGACGAGTCAGGATGTGATGATCCCTGAAAAACCGGCACCCGGTTACGGTCGTTCCCAAGTTCTCCACATCCGCGCGAAAGCGCCGCGGGTTCCCAAGCGCGGCAGTCAGAAAAGATCTGGCGCATCTGCCGGCGACAGTGGGGGCAAAGGTAGAATCTATCCATGCCCCGAACGGAACCAGCAGATCTATCTTCTGGGTGCAGTGAAATATTCTCGCATGAGCATTGATGTCCGCAAGTGTACTTGCGATCGAAGCCATCACGGCAGCAGGTGCCCCGCCGTTCAACACAACCGCATGGCATCGCCGCAATCCCGAGACTGGCTCTCGCAGTGAACCGAGAGGAAATAGGTGATTTTCTCCGAGCGGCTGGGTCGGGTCAATGACAACGATGTCCAAGTCGCGGTGTAGCTGCCTGTGCTGAAACCCGTCATCCAACACAAAAACCACACCTGGACTGAGTCCGGCAATTTTGCGCCCGACAGCGAACCTATCCGTGGAGATTCCGAGCCAGGCTTCCGGCAATCGCCGTCGAATGAGCGCAGCCTCGTCGCCAAGGTGAGAAGTGTGTAAAGGCCCATCGCCTCGGGGTTGCAGGACGTGCGATATGGCAATTCGGTGCCTGCCAAAGCCACGGCTGAGAATCGCGGTTTGGTGCCCGAGCCTCAGCAGTGTAGCCGCAAGATGGATGACAAGCGGCGTCTTTCCGGTGCCCCCCAGGGTAAGATTCCCGATGCTGATCACAGGCCGGGGGAGCCGTGCCGAGCGAAGGGCTCCTCTTGAATAGGACAGATTTCTCAAACGCACCACTGCCCCGAATAAAAGGCTAGGTACGTAAAGGAGAGGCGCAAGGGAAGGCAAGGGTTTGTACATGGCCGGTCGTCAAAGGTGAGGGAGAATGAACGCAGCCGTTGCCTCGGCTGCGCCCTGATTCTGACGGAACGTCGTGACAGCACGCTGCCCCAGCAGACTGCGTGTGGTCGGGTTGATGAGCAGATCAGCGAGCACTTCCGACAACTCTCCCAATGCACACCGGCGGGCGGCTTGCTCACGGAGGAACAGGCCTGCCATTTCCTTGAAGTTGGACATGTCAGGACCGAATACTATCGCCTTTCCCAAGGCTGCAGGCTCGAGGAGATTATGACCTCCAAAGGGGAGGAAGCTGCCGCCAATCACGGCGATTTCCGCCAGCAGGTATACTGCCCGTAGTTCCCCGATGGTATCGAGCAGCAATATCTCCGGCTCAGTCTCCTGCCCGGACGCCTCGATCTCCGATCGTCGCAGGAAGGGAATTCCGCTCCTCGTGATAAGGTCCGCAACCTCGCCGAAACGCTCCGGATGGCGAGGCGCGATTACGAGGCGAGCTCCGCTGACCCTGAGCTTAACCTTCTGAAATGCCTCCAGGAAATGACCTTCCTCCCCTCTCATGCTGCTGCCAACCACAATCATCTGATTCCCCGAACCCAGGTCAAGACGGCGTCTGATAAGGTTGAGCAGATCTGTGGCGTGGTCAACGTTCGGTGCTTTGAAATCAAACTTGAGGTTGCCCGTGACGCAAATCCGCGATTCAACGGCGCCAAGCATGCCGAATCTGCGCTTGTCCTCCTGAGTCTGAGCCCCGACGACCAAGAGACGATCAAGCATAAAGCGGGTTAACCGCGGCACGTGCCGGTAGCGCCTGAGCGAGGAATCCGAAATTCTGCCATTCGCCAGGAACACAGGTATCCCGGATTCCTTGCACAATCTGAGGAAATTGGGCCAGAGCTCGGTTTCCATGAGAATCACGGCTCTGGGACGCACCATGTTCATCACCCGCCGGATGCAGAAGGCCCAATCGAAGGGAAAATAGAAGATGCCTGCCGCCTGAGCGAGTTCTCTTTGGGCAAGTGCCTGGCCTGTCAAGGTGACCGTCGAGACGACAATGATGAGGTCGGGCCTGCGAGTGCGTAAGAATGAAAGCAGCGGCTTTGCCGCAAGCACCTCACCCACAGATACAGCATGAATCCAAACAGAATTGTAGGGTAGCTGCAACTGGGGAAGTGAAAATCCCAGCCGTTGGCGGAAGTTGCTGAAGTATTTCTTCTCTCTTAGGGCCCTGTACACCCAGTATGGGCTGGTCACAACCGCGGCCAGCGTTAGAAGAGCGGAATAAAGATATCTCATCAGCGCCTGCACAAGTAACTGACCATAAGCCAACAATACGGCGAAATCAAGGAATCGCCGCGCGATGGCGTTAGATCACTATATCAGGTGAGCACCGAGAGAACCCAATCAGTAGGGGGTTAGTGTGGGCATGTCCTAACTGATTCAAATCAAGCCAGTAACGGTAAATACGTATACGTTAGTCGTTTATCTGGCCAATGAGTTGCGTAAATCTACCTACTAGTTGCCTTGTGGTCTGCATCAAGCCACTAAAATCAGAGGCTTTAATTGATTATCGCAGACTGTGAGCTGTTAGAGACGGGAAAAATTCCCCTGCCAACGAGGGAAGATTTTCCAAATCCCCCTGCAAGGGGGCGTCTCAGGGTGATGCGCTGTAAGGAAATTGAACCATTGAGATCGGAAAGTGATCAACTTCTGCCAGCGGGTGTAGATAGCTCCGATCGCCCGCTTGGACTTCGCCAGAGTCTTGGTCATTCGATCGCGTTTCCCTACCTTAGGCGCATCGGTGCAGTCAGCCAGGCGGAATTTGAGAAGGATGAACAGCCCGGGCTGCCACAAACAAGCCCCCCGAACGGGCGATTGATCAAAACTAGCAACCTCTTCAACTGAGGTGACGGACTTGTTGACGGATCTGACGTTGCGCCGTGGGGACGAATCTGCATGAAGAGCCGTTTACTCAAGAGTCTCCTATTGATTGTTGCCGCAGCAGGAATAGTGATTACCTATCGCAGGTTCTCAACTGAAAAATCTGTGCCCACACCTGTGCCGAAGCCACCTGAGGCTGCAAAGGCCTCGGAACCTGCCGCAAACAAGCTGCCCGGCGATGCGCACGAGGCAAAGGTACTCGCGATGGCCCTGGAGAAAAAGCCGGGGCACACACCGGTGCTGTTCAAGTTGGCGAAGATCGAATCCGATGAAGGGCACTTCCATGATGCCGCCCGGCACCTGCAGGAGATCGTGCGCAGAGAGCCACACAATTCCGAAGCCCGGCTGGAGCTTGGGAAGGTCTTGTTTCAGACAGGGGACGTGCAAGGGGCAATACAGCAAACCGAGGAAATACTAAAGACAAATCCATCCTACGGAGATGCGCTTTATAACTTGGGAGCGATATACGGAAATCTTGGGAACAGGGAGCGTGCGGCGGAGTACTGGAAACGCCTGATCGCCCTGGACCCCGGATCGGAAAACGGGCGGAAAGCCAAGCAGATGCTGGGTCAGTTACAGACTAGGA
>DASQID010000719.1:0-8359 GCA_035631775.1 Acidobacteriota bacterium | reverse complement strand
AATGGCGATGTCGCGTATCGCGTACTCGCGCCGGGCGCGTTCTCCGATCTCTTCCAGCTTTCGAAGTGCCATCGATTCATAGGCATGATATTCCAGATAGCGGACCTTTCGCCCGCGGGCGTGATCTCGAACTGTCCCCTCGAATGTCACGACGGCTCCGTCTTCGGGGCGGAGAAGGCTTGCACGCAGCGCCTGCACATCGATCGGTTCCCGGACGAGCCGAACCATCCTAGCCTCCGCTGACGGGCGGGAAAAAGGCGACTTCATCTCCGTCCCTGACCTGAGCATCCGGCTTCACCAGTTCCGAGTTCAGCGCGCACAGCATCGATGAGCGGTGTGCCTCGAGGGAGGGGTATGTGGCGGCAAATTTCGCAAAGAGAGATTCGATGTCGTGGCAAGCGGCAACATCCACGTCAATTTCGCGCATGCCTGTGATGTCGGCAAGAGAGGCGAAAAACAGGACCCGGATACTCATCAGTAGAGATTGACGAACAGTGAGCAAATCTCGTCGATAGTCCTCTTCACCCGTGCCATCGAGGTATGCACATTGTTCGCAAAGATGCTGAAGGCCAGGTTGCGGCCCGACTTTGTCATCATATAGCCGGACAGGGTCGACACTCCATTGAGCGTTCCTGTCTTCGCGTGGATAGAGCCTCTCACTTGTTGAGAAGCCAGGCGGTGCCGGAGCGTGCCATCCGTGCCGCTGACGGCAAGGGTATTGAGGAACAATTCGAAATAGGGCCGCGTGGAAAGGAACTGAAGGAGCGAGGTCTGAAAGCGAGGCGTCACCAGGTTCTCCCTCGAGAGCCCGCAGCCGTCGTCCAATTGGATTTTGTCGTTGTCGACGCCGGCTTCCAGGAGGAATTCTTTCACGACCTGCAGCCCGGCCTCATCCGATCCGCTGCCTTTAAACTCTGCGCCAAGCGTGCGGAGCAGCATTTCCGCGTGCAGATTTTGGCTGTGTTTGTTGATGATCTCCAGCGCGCGGATAAGGGGCGGCGATTCATGGTCCGCGATCAGCTTCCACTGTCTGCGCAATTCGATCGGCAGGTCTCCATTGTGAACAACGTCGACTTTGCCCTTGACCGCAATTCCGTGTCTCACAAGTTCATCTTTGAAAGTGGTCGCGGTTACTGCAGCGGGATTGTCCACATTGAAGTGCTGAGCATAGCTGCGGCCCGTGGGGAGGATGCCGGAGACGACTATGGTTTTGGTCCCGGGGATCAGCCGTGCATACATGGTCTGCTTGGAGCGGGCGCTCCCCGTTACTCCCAGATTGCGTATGCGAAAATAGGAGCTATAGGGTTCCACCCCGACCGAGACAAGCTGCATGTATTTCGTCGGGTGGGCATAGATCCAAAAGACATTGTTGTTGATACTCAGAGCATTGATCGGAGCGCCATATATCGACCTGAGGTCCTGCGCAGTCCAGCCCTTCCCGTGCGAGGTATCGTCGAAGTAGCTGTCGTCGCCCAGGACATTTCCCTCAACCCTCTTGATCCCCAAGGCTTGGAGCATTTCCGCCAGTTCCTGCAGTGCGGGCTTCTGAAGGAGGTCTCCCTCGGTATCCACAAGATTCGGATCCCCGTGTCCGACCAGAATCAGATCCTCTGCAATCGTGCCGTCGGGCGTCACCGCTCCGTTCGTGTAGACGCCGGTGTGGAATCTGAAATCAGGTCCCAGTTTCTCCAGTGCAGCGGATGTCGTTACCACCTTTAAAACCGATGCGGGTTTGAAAGTCTTGTCCGGATTGACAGCCAGCAAGACCTTGTTTGTGGTGGGATCGACGATCTCAATGCCCCAGTCAGCCGAACGGACTCCGGGGCGCTTTAAATACTGCGCAATCTTGGTCTGGATCGTTTCTAGAGAGCTTGCCCGCAGGTCGGGTGAGAAGGACGGGGCTAAGAGGAGAGCTGCGAGGGCTAATATCAAGAGCAACTTGGGGCGACTGCGTAACACTATACCGTACCTCCTGGATCTACCTATCGCCACCTCATCTCAATTTCTTAAGCACTTACGGTGGCTCAATTTAAGATACGACTACTAAGTTTAGAATAACACAGCTTCAGCCCGCCGCAAGGTATCTTTACAATTCTTGCTTCCAATATCAAAATCCGGTCTCCCAGTTTCTGTTTCGGCCAAATTCACTCTTACATGGTCTTGGTCCGGCAAGAAATCCGGAACAGTCCTTCATGCGCGGGGGCGCAGTAGGCGCATGAAAATCAGCCCTCATTCAACCGTTCGGAGCCGCGAGCGTCAGCGAGCGGGTCGGTTGTCCCCATTGCCATCGCCTACCTACTCCCTTACGGTCGCTGCTGTTGCCGACCGTACTCCTGGGACTTTCTATCTCTTTTCTATGAGAAGGGAATCGTTCAGCGAGGTGTTGCCGATCATTGCCCCGACAGCAATCAGGGCACTTCCCTGAATTTTGGTGAGCGGTTCCAGGGTTACGGGATCCGCGACCACCGCATATTCCAGCTTCGCCAGCGGCTCGGTGGCAACAACGCGCTCGATTTCGGCAATAACCTTTTTGACCTGCGCCTCGCCTGCTACAATCGCAGCCTCAGCGCCCCTCAGACTCCTGAAGATAACGGAGGCAGCGATCTTCTGGGGCTCGGTCAGGAAGTAATTGCGTGCCGCATAGGCAAGGCCCGAAGTATCGCGAACGATCGGAGTAACCACCACCTCCGTGTTGATGTTCAGATCGCGGATCATCTTGCGGAGGATTGCACCCTGTAGTCCGTCTTTTTGTCCGAAGAAGATAAAGGCCGGTTTGACAATCTGAATCATCTTCACCACGCTTGTGGTCATTCCCTTGAAATATGCGGCCCGGTGCAACCCGGGCAACTTCTGGCCGAAATTTTCGACTTCGACATACGTGGAGAAGTCGGGGGGGTACATCTCCTCTTCAGGAGGGGTGAATATGTAATCTACGCTCTCGTGCCTCAGAAGGTCCACATCCTTGGTGATGTCGCGTGGATATTTCTGGTATTCCTCGTCGGTCAGAAACTGTAGCCGATTCACGAAAATTGACACGACGACGAGGTCCGTCATCTTCCGGGCCATTTGGATGAGGCTGAGGTGGCCGGGATGTATGGCCCCCATGGTGGAGACCAGTCCGATTTTGACGTCTGTGGACAGAACCTTAGCTGTGATGGCAGACATCCGCGAGACGCGATTGACGATCTCCATGGGCCTTCTATTCTAAAGAAACTCGCCGGGAATTGCACGAATTGCACGAAATAAATTACGCTTCGCAGTGCGTTCAGGCCAGACTGCGAGCCGGCGCGAAGCTATTTCTTTTTGCTGCGAGTGGGATGATAGTACTGAACCCCTCTCGTTGTGCCTCCGGCGATGCGCTGCATCAGCGCACGAAGCTCCTCAGTGTTTTCCACGAAGTCGATCTCGGCAGTGTCCACAATGAGCAGAGGAGTGTCCTGGAAGTGGTAAAAGAAATGGTCGTATGCCTTGATCAGTTCGTCCACATAGGCTTCGGAGATCTTCGCCTCGAAGTCCACATTGCGCCGGCGCACCCTATCCAGCAGTACCTCGCGAGGTGCCTTGAGATAGACGACTAGGTCGGGAGTGGGTGCATAGCGATTCAGGGAGGCGAAGAATCGGTCGTAGATCTGGATTTCCTGGTCGTCCAGGTTCAAGTAAGCATAAATCTTGTCTTTGGCAAAGAGGTAGTCGCACACTACCAGTGCACCCGCCGCGGGAGCGCTCTCCAACTCAACTTGCTGCTGAAAACGCGATATCAAGAAATACATCTGAGTCCGGAAGGCGGCGTTTGGCCGGTCCTTGTAGAAATCGGCCAGGAATGGATTGTCGAAGACGTCCAGAATGACCTGAGCGCCCAGCTTGGCCTGGAAGGACTGCACTAAGGTTGTCTTGCCCACACCGATGGGACCTTCTATGGCGATATAGGTCATCAGGGGGGACCTCCGGGAGAAAAGACGCGGACGGTGGATGAGTCCCGACAGTTCTCCAGCAATGAACGTATCGGTTTCCTCAAGACCGGATGCATGACATCCGGTGCAACCTGAGCGAGCGGTGCCAGCACAAAACGCCGTTCCTCAAGCCGTGGATGAGGTATAACCAGCTTTGGGCTGCTGATCACCAGGTCTCCGTAAAGCAGGATATCGAGGTCCAGGGTTCTTGGGGCGTTTCGGAAGGTACGGATTCGACCTTGTGCTGACTCTATTGCCAGGCATGCATCCAGTAGTTCAAACGGATCAAGGCTGGTTTCCACTTCAACTGCCAGGTTCAGAAACCAAGGCTGTTCCTCAAAGCCAACAGGTTCAGTCTCATAGAATGGTGAGACGCGCCTGGCTTTCACTCCGGCCCTCCTCAGGGAAGTGAGGGCCCTTTCAAGGTTTTCTCTCCTGTTTCCCATATTTGATCCGGCAGAGAGGAAAGCGGTTGCCGGGCGAGCCATAAGCGGGTCCATTCCACCTTCACCAATTGCTTCAGGATCAAAACAGACTCTCCGGCCGCTTCAGATTGCCGAAGCTTCCTATCCCCTTGAGGGTGAATGAAAAGCTAAAGCGAGTCTCCGTGCGGAGTCCCAGAGCGTACTGTTGGAACTCCACGGCAAGCCCGCAACAGTCCCACATGTAATTCAGGCGCGAGTTACTGTTCAGCAGTTGGCGGGTTTGAATATTATAACTGATGGTTATGCTGGTCGAGAATCCACGCGCCGGTGAACCGTAACCAACAAGTCCTTGGATTTGGTCGCTTGCGAATGTGCCGGGCTCCAGAGCATAGGTCTTGAAGTAAGTGCCTGCGACAAGCAACTTCCGCTGCTGCCAGAAAGTCGACACACTGGCGTCGCGCAGATGCTGAAGTTTCGTATCGAAATCGGCCCGGACATCGTGGGAAATACCGGCCTTAGGGGACAGCCGCAATACCGTGCTGGCGGGGGCAAGATTACGCTCTGTCCCGGTGAGCGAGAAACCGGTCAGCGTGTCCAGCGGGTAAAACTGGTTGGACTCTCCCGACTGAAATGCTCCGCCAAAGGTGGGATCGAAGAAGTACTTCTGCATAATGCTGAATGAGAGAAATTCGTAATCCTCGTTTGTACCTGACGCGTTCTTCCTCGTCCTGAAGATGCGATTGATAATTCCGTACTCCAGTTCGTTGGTGTCTGCAATCGCATCTTCCTCATCGAAGCGGACGGTTTCGTGAAGATCCTTCACCCCATGAATTCTTGTGTAATTGACAATGGGCTCGATCACGTGTTTGAAATCGCCAAGCCATGATGATGCGTAACTCTTCTCGAGCGTCGGCGTGCGCAGTTCCACCCCGAAATCCGTGTATTGCCGGCGAAGACCGCGCGTCTGTATTTCAGGGGGCGATGTGTCTGAGAGCCGGGCACCATAGTAAGTCTCCCGTAAGCCCGCCGAGGGTATCAGTGAGAAACCTGCAAGTGAGGGCAGTCTCAGGGCGATGCGGGGATAAAAGTCCAGCCTTTGAACGAGCCGAGGAGTCTGAATCTCGCTGTCCACCCTCGACAACCCGTCGAGGGAGGTCCTCAGATAAAAGATGAAGGGAGTCTTGCCGAGGGGAGTACCGAGAGAGAGAAACTCGAGAGAGGGTACCTTGCGTGTCACGAGGGAGCGGATCGGGAACAACACTTCTTCACGCTCAAAGGCCACGTTGGTAGAGAAGCTCTCATGGTTTCTTGTCAGGAATGCGACCGCACGCTCCTGGGGTATCGTCGCCGATCGGAATGTGTCGGCGAACGCCTGTCGGAACTGAAAGTTCGAGGTGATGTTCACGCGCGCGACGGCTCGCCAGTCGTCCTTGAGCAGGGATTCACCGTCTACCACGAGTTGGGCTCCTCCCTGACCCAGCTTGTCGTGTATGCCGTAGGCTTGTACGAAAAGGTGGGTGTCCTTATTCGGCCGTGCGCGAAAAACTCCGCCCCAAGCCAGGCCACGCAGGCTGAAATACTCTCCGTAGAGAGTCATGTCCGCGCTCGGGCCCAGAGTTTGAAAGTATCCCTCGTTGAATACGCGTCCCTTGGATGTTGACGTCCCCGTGTGAAATGGCAGGAAGCCGCTGCTGCGCTCCTTCCTTTCCATAGGTAGAACCAAGTATGGGAAGTAGAGCACTGGCACACCCTTGATCTTGAACCTGAAAGAGTGAAGTCGGGCGGTCCGATCCACATGGATGTTCGCCTTTGACAACGTGAAGGCCCACTTTGGATGCTTTCCCTGGCATGAGGTAATGAAGCCTTCTTGAATTCTATAAGTGTCGCGACCTGTTTTCAGAATCGTGCGGCCATCGATGAGGAATTCTCGGTCCGTAAATCCCTGGGCATCATAAAAAACGCCGGTCTGGTTGCTGAAGTTGAAATCGGCGTGGGAACAAGTGAGCCATTGCCGACCCTGGCTGAAACGCGTCAATCCTCGCGTCAATCCCTCTCTCGTCTCTTCGTCATACTCGGCTTCATCGCAGGTGAGGACTATGTCCTGATATGTTATTTCGACATGCCCTCTGGCGCGGTAGCGGGTCCTGGTAATGCGCTCCTGGCTATCGGACTGAAGGATGACTGTTCCATCCTGATAGGGAATTTCCGTGCGAACTCTCTCCTCGGGGGGAGGAGCCTTCACCTGTAACTCAGGGGCGCTGAGGCCATCGTGCGCCATTAGTGCTCGGGCGAGCAGGGTGCATGTGATGAGCGACAGGAGAACGAGCTTACCACGCATTCCTATTCCCGGGATAGTCCACCGTTCAAACCGCCCATTAACTTAGCAACACGAGGGCCTCACTGCAATTTGTAAAATTCGAGTGGCGCCAGGTGTTCAGTGTTTCATTTTGCGCACGCTTTGCAGTGCCGGTGGGGAGACTCGGAGGCAAAATGAAATTTTCAAGACGTGAAACCATTTAAGCCAGCCCTTAAAGTAGTATTCTCGATGATATGGGCAGCTACGAGTTCTTCGATCATGTTGCCGACGTGGGGATTCGAGTCCGGGCAGATTCCATCGAGGACCTCTTCGTCACAGCAGCCCTGGGTTTGACTGCGTGGATTGGGCCTCCCCCCGAAGGCGGGACGAGGGAAGACAGGATGTGGATTGAGGCGGAGTATCCTGAGGAACTCCTGGTTCGCTGGCTACAGGAGATACTCTGCCACTTTCACCTGCAGCATGCCTACGTGACCGGTGTGAAGGAGCTCCACTTGGACGTCGAGCGTTGCACGCTGGAGGCTCTGCTTCTCAGCAGAACTTGGGAGGATGCCATGCGCGGCGAGTATCAGGAAGTCAAAGCGGTGACTTACCACCAGCTCAAGATCGAGCAAAGGGGCGGCGCGTGGCTGGCCGCTGTTATTCTTGACATTTAGACAATGTATCTTCGAGCCCTTAGAGGTGATGTTTCAACCAAGCTCCCAGTATCGGCCTCCTGAGAGGACAGGAGACCTCTTTGCAAATGGCTGTTCAATCGATGGGAGGAAAAATGATATGGAACTCAGGCGGATACACCCCTATCTCTGGGAAATTCCACAGGAAGGGAAAATGCGCGTTCCGGGTCGGATCTATGCGACTCGGGAACTCCTTGCAGATACGAAGAGCGATGAGAGTCTGCAACAGGTCCGTAATGTTGCGCACCTTCCGGGAATTGTGAAGTACTCAATCGCCATGCCCGACATACATTGGGGATACGGCTTTCCGATTGGAGGCGTCGCCGCAATGAGGTTGTCGGACGGCGTAATCTCTCCCGGTGGCGTCGGCTACGACATAAACTGAGGGGTTCGATTGATCGCGACCAGTCTGGTCTACGACAAAATCAAGGACAACCTCCAGAAGATTGTAGAGAGGCTCTATCAGAAGATCCCGGCGGGCGTGGGTTCGTCGGGCGCTGTTAAGCGCCTCGGTTCAGTGGACCAACGGCGTGTGCTCGAAACAGGTTCGCGGTGGGCGATCGAGCAAGGCTATGGCACAGCTGATGATCTGCAATTCACGGAGGAGGGCGGCTGCATTCGCGGAGCGGACCCCGATGCAGTCAGCGAGAGGGCCAGGGAACGTGGTTCGACGCAACTTGGTACTCTCGGCAGTGGAAATCACTTCCTGGAAGTTGACGTGATTGATGAAGTCTTCTTGCCCGAAGAGGCGGGTGTCTTCGGCTTGCGGCAAGGCAACCTCGCGCTATTCATTCACTCCGGCTCGCGCGGGCTCGGCTACCAGGTTTGCGATGATTCACTGGCCGGGATGGGAAAGGCAATGCACAAATACGGGATACAGGTCCCGGATCGACAGTTGGCCTGCGCCCCATTGGATTCGGACGAGGGCAAGCACTACCTGTCGGCCATGGCAGGCGCGGCAAATTTCGCCTGGGCCAACCGCCAGGTGATGATGGC
>DASQID010000718.1:0-4544 GCA_035631775.1 Acidobacteriota bacterium | reverse complement strand
TCCAAAGGCGACTCCTTCGTACGGGGGTTGCCGTTTAGCCACGTGAAATCCGCGAAGGCAAACGGGTCGGGATGCGGCCGGGCAGGCTTCGCGCCTGCATCATTGGACGATTGTATGGGAATGGCTGACGCCATCGCTGAGTTCTCACCCAGGGTTTGCAGCGCTGTGCTGCCATGAGCTGCGTTCGCGGCAGTGGTGCCAGCGGCGGGCTTGAGTGTGGCAGCCTGCCCTAACCCGGCAGCTGCCGGCGTGAGACTCTCCGGCGAACCGCTGGAGGTATTGGCTGCCAGCCGCGCTTCCAATTCCGACATGCGCTTTTTGAGCAACTCGATTTCCTTGAGAAGAAACAGCTCGCGCTCTGTCATGCCCGGGGGAACTGATACCGCATCTGAAGGAGAAGCCTCTTTCGTTTCCGCAACGGGTTTCTTGAGATCCTCCGCATGCAGGCCGCAGGTCCAGATGATCAACGCACAGGCAGTCCAAACCTTAATCGCAGGGGCCACACGAACTGTAGACATGATGAATTCCTTTACCGCAGAGACACAGAGGTCCCTGAGACCTCCACGATTTTCGTGTCTCCGCGATTTCTATGGAACGGAATTGTTGAGACGATCCAGTGCCAGATTGAGCCTGAGAACATTGACGCGCGGCTCGCCCAGGAAACCCAGCTGCCGGTCTTCAATCGCTTCCGCCACAAGCCGGCGGACTGTATCATCAGAGACGCCTCGCGCCCGAGCCACGCGCGGCACCTGAGCGTATGCGGATGCAGGACTGATGTGCGGGTCCAGGCCGCTTCCCGACGTGGTGAGCAGATCCGATGGAATCGCATCGGCGAAGTAAGGGTTCGCCTTTCGGAACAATGCAACGTCTGCCTTCACTCGGGTTGCGAGCTTTTCATTGGTAGGGCCGAGGTTGCTCCCACTCGAATTTGCCGCATCATAGCCGTCGCCCGCGGCGGAGGGCCGGCCGTGGAAATACTCCGGCCTGGAGAAGGTCTGGCCGATGAGTTCCGAACCCACGACCTTCCCATTGGCTTCGATCAAGCTGCCGTTAGCGGATTTGGGAAACATCAGCTTTGAGAGGATGGTGACGATTCCCGGATATATCATTCCCGTCAGGATAGTGAGAACCAACGTCACTCGAACCGCAGGCATGAGATTCCGCAACATAGAAACTCTCCTAGGCTAGATGAAGCATCCCCAGCAACCGATCGAGGAGCCAGATTCCGGGGAAGGGTGCGATGATCCCCCCGATCCCGTAAATGAACAGATTCCGCCGTAATAATGCGGCAGCGTTCATCGGTCTATAGGCGACCCCCCGCAGTGCCAGGGGGATTAGCGCAATGATGATGAGAGCGTTGAATACCACGGCGGCAAGCACCGCACTCTCGGGATTACGAAGCCCCATTACGTTGAGCCTGGCCATCTGAGGATACGTGACCACGAACATCGCCGGCAGGATCGCAAAATATTTGGCTACGTCGTTTGCGATGGAAAAGGTCGTCAGCGCCCCGCGTGTCATGAGCAGCTGCTTTCCGATCGCCACAATCTCGATCAGCTTGGTGGGATTGCTGTCCAGATCCACCATATTTCCGGCTTCCTTGGCTGCCATGGTGCCGGTATTCATGGCCACGCCGACGTCCGCCTGGGCAAGCGCGGGCGCGTCATTGGTGCCGTCGCCGGTCATCGCTACGAGCCGCCCGCCCGCCTGCTCCCGCTTGATCAGGTCCATTTTGTCCTTTGGCGTTGACTGGGCGAGAAAGTCATCGACACCTGCTTCCGCCGCGATCGTTGCAGCCGTGAGGGGATTGTCGCCGGTGATCATGATGGTGCGAATCCCTATGGCACGCAGCTGAGCAAAGCGCTCCTTCATCCCACCCTTGACGATGTCCTTCAGATGGATCACACCCAGGACTTTGCCGCCATCGGCAACGACGAGCGGCGTGCCTCCGGAGCGCGAAATGCGGTCCGTGATGTCTGTGAGGTCGGACGGGATTTCGCCGTTCCGCGACTTTACGAAATCCACCACGGCGTCGACAGCGCCCTTTCGTACGGACCGGTGATCGAGGTCTACTCCGCTCATGCGCGTCTGAGCGGAAAAGGGAATGAAGCGCGCCGCGTGTTCAGACACTTGCCTGCCGCGAAGCTGGTATTTTTCCTTGGCCAGCACCACTATGGAGCGTCCCTCCGGGGTTTCGTCCGCTAGGCTGGAGAGTTGCGCCGCATCGGCCAGATCGGAGTCAGACACGCCCTTCACGGGCATGAACGCAACGGCCTGCCTGTTGCCGAGCGTGATCGTTCCTGTCTTGTCGAGCAGCAAGGTGTTTACATCGCCGGCAGCTTCAACAGCCTTTCCGCTCATGGACAAAACGTTGTGCTGCATTACGCGATCCATGCCCGCGATTCCTATCGCGGAGAGAAGGCCGCCGATCGTGGTGGGAATCAGGCACACCAGCAGCGAGATCAGGACAGTAACGGTCGGGATCCGACCGGCCCCCGCGGCGGAGACGCTGTACTGGGAGAAGGGCTGCAAGGTCACGACAGCCAGAAGGAAGACCAGCGTCAGGCCTGCGATCACGATGTTCAGGGCGATCTCGTTCGGAGTCTTCTGCCTTTCGGCGCCCTCCACCAACGCGATCATCCGATCCAGGAATGTCTCGCCTGGCTTTGAAGTGATCTTCACCTTCACCCAGTCGGAGAGAACCTTCGTGCCACCCGTAACCGCGCTGCGGTCTCCTCCGGATTCGCGGATGACGGGGGCGCTTTCACCTGTGATAGCCGATTCATCCACGCTCGCGATGCCCTCGATTACCTCCCCGTCCCCCGGGATGATATCGCCGCAGTCGCAGAACACGATGTCGTTCTGGCGCAACTTGCTGGCGGGCACGTTTTCGGTGCCGCCGTTCTTATATCTCTTCGCAATGGTATCGGTTTTCGTCTTGCGTAGGGTATCCGCCTGTGCTTTGCCGCGTCCTTCCGCCATGGCTTCGGCGAAGTTGGCAAAAAGGACGGTAAACCAGAGCCAGAGGGCGATCTGGGTGGTGAAGCCAAGTCCCGGCGCTGCCACGATCCAGTCATGCAGCGCCTGCAGCAGCGTAAAGGCAGCTCCAACTTCCACCACGAACATGACGGGATTCTTCATCATGGTGCGAGGATTCAGCTTGACGACCGAGTCCCACAGCGCCTGACGCATGATCGGCGGATCGAACAGCGGACGAGCCCGGCGCCGCTTTGACGGCAGCAAAGAGACGGTAGGCGACATAATCAACTCCAGGTCAAGATCGTCAACATTGCGAACAGCTTCCGTTCACCCATCATGAAGTGCTCGACGATTGGGCCCAGAGATAGGGCCGGGAAAAACGTCAGGGCACCCACAATCAGGACCACGCCGACCAGCAACACGACGAAAAGCGCTCCGTTCGTCGGTAGGGTTCCGGCCGATGCAGGCACCAGCTTCTTTCGCGCCAGGCTTCCGGCGGCAGCCAGCAGCGGGATAATCATCAGAAACCGCCCGATAAGCATCGCGAACCCGATGGTAATGTTGTACCAGGGGGTGTTGGCATTGATCCCGGCGAAGCCGCTTCCGTTGTTGCCAGTGCCGCTGGAATACGTATAGAGAATCTCCGAGAGACCGTGTGGCCCGCCGTTAGCCAGATTGGCTGTCGCAGGACCCGGAGGGTTCATCCAGCCGTCCTTCCGAAACTTCACGACCGAACTGGCGCCGGCGAACAGCAGGATGCTGGCGGCCAGAATCAAGATCGCCAGCATGACCATCTTCACTTCTTTCTGCTCGATTTTCTTGCCCAGGTACTCGGGCGTCCGCCCCACCATGAGCCCTGCGATGAAGACCGACAGGATCGCGAACATCAGCATTCCGTAGAGTCCTGCGCCCACGCCTCCAAATATCACCTCACCCAGCTCTATGTTCACCAGCGGCACCAGCCCGCCCAGGGGAGTGAAGCTGTCATGCATGGAGTTGACCGCGCCGCAACTCGCATCCGTGGTGACTGTCGCGAAGAGCGACGAGTCGGTGATGCCGAAGCGAACCTCCTTCCCCTCCATGTTGCCGCCGGGCTGCGATGCGCCGGCTTGGGTTTGCAGACCCATGTCTGCGAGGATCGGATTGCCCGATTGCTCCGCACCATAGGCGACAAGCACCCCGGCAAGAAACAGGATGCTCATGGCCGCGAACACAGCCCATCCCTGCCTTGTGTCCCGGACCATCTTCCCGAAGGTGTAAGTCAGCCCCGCCGGTATCAGGAAGATGAGAATCATCTCCAGGAAATTGGAAATTGGCGTTGGATTTTCATAAGGATGGGAGGAGTTGGTGTTGAAGAATCCGCCGCCGTTGGTGCCAAGCTCCTTGATGGCTTCCTGCGATGCCACCGGACCTTGTGCGATCGTCTGAGTGCGTCCTTCAAGCGTGGTGACGGTGCTGTAGGGGTGGAAATTCTGTATCACGCCTTGGGACACGAGCAGGAGCGCACCGAGAAGAGAGAGCGGTAACAGGATGTAGACAGTGGACCGAATCACATCAACCCAGAA
>DASQID010000717.1:0-4070 GCA_035631775.1 Acidobacteriota bacterium | reverse complement strand
GGCGGGAAGGCGGACCAATACTTCTTAAGAGGCTTTGATGCCGATCATGGAACGGACGTGGCGTTTTTTATCGACAACATGCCAATCAATCTGCGGATCCATGGGCATGGCCAGGGGTGCACTGACCTCAATTTCATCATTCCGGAGACGATTCAGGGCATCGATGTGGTGAAGGGGACCTATCACGCCGCGTTCGGCGATTTCGATACGGCCGGCGCCGTCCGGTTCAAGACCCGCCAGGTGTTGCAAGAAAACGTGGTCCAGGGAACCGGTGGTCAATTTGACACGCAACGATATCTACTCATGCTGTCGCCCATCAAGGATAAGCTACGGACGTTGTTTGCCGCGGAAGGCTATTACACGAACAGCCCTTTCATCAACGACAACCGATACTTTCGGGCCAACGTCATGGGCAAGGCCACTTTCAACCGGACAGCTCGATCGGAGCTCAGCGTCACGGGGAGCTATCACAAAGCGAACTGGAACGCCTCACGAGAGCTTCCCTTGTGTGCCGTCGTGGACGACACGCTCGATCGCTTCGGCTCAATCGATCCCTCGGAAGGAGGCAAGACGGAGCGGGCGACCGGCCGATTGCAATACCACTACGAGACGTCGTCCGGCCGACAATTCTTTGCGGATGCCTACCTGATGTATTACGAGCTGGACCTCTGGACAAATTTCACCTTTTTTCTGAATGATCCGGTGAATGGCGACGGAATTCACCAGCAGGACCAGCGCTACAGGTATGGCGGGAACGCGGGGTACTGACAAGCAGGAGATTTCTTTGATATTCGCACTGCCGCGACCGCGGGGTTTCAGATCCGCAACGACACTATTTCCAATATCCGTCTCGGGACGCAGACGAAACGTACTCCAACCGGCACCATCGTGCAAAGCGCGGTGCAGGAAGCTTCCTACTCACCCTATGTGAAGTTGGAGTTGCAGCCGACTCCGTGGATGCGGTTTGCCGGCGGTGTGTGCGCCGACTACTTCACGTTTGATGTCCGCAATCTCAGCGATACGTGCCCTCAGCAGCCGGCCGGCAGGAACGACTCGGGTCAAGTCAGTCCGCAGGGTAACCTGATTCTCGGTCCCTGGTTCGCCACGGAGTTCTTTGTGAACTATGGTACCAGGTTCCATAGCGACGCGCGATCGACAGTCACCGGCGGGAGATCCCCTCTGGCTAGGGCACAGGGCGTAGAAGGCGGCCTTCGTTCCAAACCCTGGGGCCAGGATCAGATTGAATTGATCGCGACCTTTTGGGGGCTGGATTTGAAATCCGAACTCGTGTTCGTGGGAGATGCAGGAACCATCGAAGCCCGTGAGCCCACGCGGCGCTAGAGTATGGAGATCGGGGCACGCGGGCAAATCTACGGGCCGCTCTTCTTGAATGGCAGCCTTACCTGGACTCATGCCGAGTTCAAGGATACGGGCTTGGCCGTTCCTCTCGCGCCTGAGTTGACCGCCTACGCGGCGATGCTCCTGCGGTGGCCGGAGGGACTCTCCTCGCAATTGCAAATGACCTATCTCGGCGTCCGCCCGCTGACGGAGGATCGTACGGTCAACGCTCCATCGTGGCTGGACTTTGATTTGACCGAACGGTATCAGCTAGCGATCAAGCTCTCTCATGGGCACCTGGAGGCTTTTCTTTTCGTCCAGAACCTCTTCAATACCACATGGGAGCAGGCCACGTTTGCCTTCACCTCCCGCTTGCCCGGTGAGCCGGCCGCCGGAGTCCAGGACATCCATTTCGTGCCGGGGGAATCCGCGCTTTGTGATGGGCGGATTGGCATGGTATTTTTAGGTCCAGCCGTGAGCAGACAGCTCTCATCCATCAGCGAGTGGCTGGCTTTAAGAGTTGATCGCTGACGGTTGACTAGCGAACACTCGGGGGGCATCTTGCAGCGCGCGCTACTCTCACGTGCCTATTTCAACCGCCCGACGGTGCAGGTCGCACGTTCTTTGGTCGGAAAGTATCTCGTTCGTTCAATCGACGGTCTGGAACTCGCCGGCAAAATCGTTGAAGTCGAAGCCTATGTCGGGCCGCAGGATAAAGCCTGCCATGCCTCGAAAGGGCGAACGAAACGGACCGACGTGCTATACGGCCCGCCCGGGCTCGCCTACGTGTATCTCATCTACGGCATGTATCATTGCCTCAACGTGGTCACGGAGCGGGAGGAGTTTCCCGCCGCCGTGCTGATTCGAGCCATTGAAGTTGAAGGAGAGCTGATCGATGGACCAGGCCGGCTCTGCCAGGCGCTGCAGATCGACCGGACGTTGAATCGATACGATATGACCAGCGGCGACCGGCTATGGTTTGAAGATCGGGCCGTGCGGATTATCCGGTCTTCGATAGGAACGTTTCCAAGAATCGGCGTCGACTACGCCGGTGTGTGGGCCAAAAAGCCCTGGCGATTTCGGCTTGATGGGAACCCGAGCCGGTCCCGATTGCATCGGTAGTTTGCGTGTTGGGAGGGAGAAACCGAACGGGGAGACCGTCACAGACGGTCTCCCCGTTGTTATCTTCGATGCGGAAGTAGTCTTACTTCACGCCGAGGCTGGCGTCAGCCTTGGTGGCGGAGGTCACCGGAGGGGCAATCTTGATCTGCGGCCCCTGCACGGTCGGGAGCTGATTCGCGCCCTGGCCTTGGGTAATTCGTGCATTGTCTGTCTTCATCAGATTCTGCCGGACATGCGTATCGTCGAACCCGGCGGCCTTGAGTTCGGCTTTTTCACCACTCGCGTTAGTCTGGCCCGGGTCATTGGCAGTCGGCTGTCCAGTGACAGGGCTTCCGCTGTTCTTCATCGGATAGCCTTCATGTTTTGGGAGCAGCGCCGGATTGGCAGATGCCATCGACAGCAGGAACAGCACACCGGACAGTGTCGCAACAGTGCCGATTATGAGCTTCATACCGTACTCCTTTGTGAATAAAGGTGGCCGAAGGATTACGTTGAAAATGTGTATGTGCTAAAGGCGAATCAAGTGGCGGGATGATAGCCAGGGGGAGCTATCTCTGTCAAGCAGAAACGGGGGAAGAATGGCCTTGTCGGTTCCCTGTGCTCACGGACCCCCCAATAAAGCAGAGGTTGTTCGACGTGCGCAGGGGGTGACCAACCCTGGCCATCCATCAGAATAGGCGGATGTAACAAGCGAACTTGGATGGGTAACTCTTCTCAATCGATCGCTGCAGTGGGAAGTAAACGCAAATGCACGAACTTGAGGACAATCCTAGCGACGGTGAGGGGGGCGACGAACGCGGCCACGGTGCCGGAAGGCAGGGCCACGGCTGACACCAGGGAGGCGGATGGTCACCGTCGTGCCTTCACCAGGGGCGCTGCCGATGGCAATCGACCCTCCATGCTCTTCAATAATTTTCTTCACGGTCGCAAGACCGAGGCCTGACCCCGCTCGTTTCGTCGTAAAGAACGGTTCGAAGACCTTATCGACGATTTCCGCCGGGATCGGCGCGCCATCGTTCTTGATGAGGATCTGGTCCTCAATGCCACGTCCGGCTCGGTGCTGGGTGACTTGAATGTGCAGGTGTCCCCCCGGGATCATGGCTTCGACGGCATTCTTAAAGATGCTCAAGAAGACCTGTTGGAGTTTGGATTCATCACCGCGGACCGGGGCGATCTGCGTCGCGTAGTCTTTTGTGACCTGAATTCGCGTGACCTCCAAGTCGGTCCCCACAACGGTCAGCGCGCTCTCGAGCACTTCCGGGATTCGACATAAGCGCCGGTTGAGTTCGAGCGGTTTGGCAAAGTCCAGAATCTCGTTCAAAATCGCTTCTACCCGCATGAGTTCGCGCATGGCGTTCTCGACCCGGGTCTGGGGATCAAAATCGAGAATTCCTTCCCCAGTCACTTCCTCGAGTTGAGCACGGATAGATCCCAGCGGTTCGCGAACTTCTGTGGCAAGAAACGCACTAAATTCGCCGATCGCCGCATGACGTTCCTGCTTGCGGATCACGGGCTCCAACGAGATGGCTACGGTGCCATCAGGGGACTCTTCTGATCCCTCAGCCGGCACTGGGCCTGGCGTTGCGGAAGCCGGAGCCTGCAGAAGGTCG
>DASQID010000716.1:0-3423 GCA_035631775.1 Acidobacteriota bacterium | reverse complement strand
TCGCTGGCCCGCGGGCATTATGCCCCGCCGGGGCTGGGGCGTTTGAGTAGCAAAGGCGTGCCCCATCGGGCGCTGGCAGCCTCCAGCCTCGGCATGGCGGTCGCTATTCTGCTGGCTATCTACGTGCCTAAGCGGGCGTTCCTCCTTATGTATGGGTCGGCGGTGTCAGGCATGTACTTTGTGTGGATTGTCATCCTGCTGGCACACCTGCGCTTCCGGCGCTCGATTGGGACGAAGATCAATGAGTTGCCATTGAAGCTGCGGATGTTCCCGATTTCGAACGTCATGGGGATCCTCATTCTGGTCGCGCTGGGAATCAGCACGTTCTTTGTGGAGGGCCTGCAATATTCCATTCCGATCTTTGCGGTGCTGCTGGTAGTCATGAGCGGAATGTACTGGAATGTGCGGCGCAACCCGAAGTTTGTCGAAGCGGCAGAGGTGGAGATGGCGCCGGAGAGCCCTGCGACGGGACCATAGGGCTGAGCAGGAGAGACTGAACGGAGATTCTGATATGGCAGGCGTCAGAGGAAGCAACGGACGGAAGGGCGAGGGCAAACAACCACGAACGCCGGTAGCTCCCTACATGGCGGTCGGCCTCTCGACCGTAGTGTACGGAATCGGTAGCCGCAAGGACATCCGGAGAAATCTGGAGACCATTGAAGATGGTATCCACGCAGCTATGTCGGTGGTGAGCATCAACATGCCGGTCAAGCTGATGGCGCTAGCGGAGGGCGCGCTTACTGGATTCACCGACGAAGCCTTCGATCTGCCACACACGATTGCTGCCAAAGAACTATTCATTGACATTCCCGGCGAGGAGACGGACCGGCTAGGGCAGCTAGCCAGCCATTACGAGACCTATATCATCGCGCAGTGCAAGGCGCGCTGGCCGGAGGTGATGAAGGACCGTTTCTTCAACATGCTTTTCGTGATCGACCCAAAGGGAAAGGTGGTGCATAAGGCGGCGAAGAACCACATCTTCTGTCGGGAACGTTCCTGCACGCCGCACGACGTCTATGACCGTTGGGTCGAGCTTTTTGGGGATGGGATCGATGCTTTCTACCCCGTGCTGAAAACCGACGATATTGGGAATATTGGAACCATCTGTTGCAGCGATGCTGAATATCCGGAAGCGGTGCGGGCGCTGGCTTTCAACGGCGCCGAAGTGGTGTATCGGCCAAGTGAGGCTATTCCTCTGACGAACAGCGGTTATCCGGGTGGAGGCACCTGGATGCTTCAGAACCGGGCCCATGCGCATTTCAATTCGCTGTACATGATCTGTCCGAATGTTGGTCCGGTTTTCTTGCATCCTGGCATGAAGCATCCTTTCGATGTGGCGGGTGGGCACTCGCACATCGTCGATTACATGGGCAGCGTGGTTTCTTATTCGCCATCCGGCTACAACACAGCCGTAGCTGCAACCATCGATATTGAAGCGCTCCGGCAGTTCCGGGTACGGAACCTGAACAGCAATTGGTTGAAAGACCTACGCACGGAGATTTTTCGCAAGATGTACGAACAGCCCATTCATCCTAAGAACCTGTGGATGAAAAAGGACCCGGAACGGCACGAGAAGGTGGATCAATATTACCGGGACAACATTCGGCGGCTGATTGAGCGCGGGACGTTCACACCTCCGGCGCACGATTTTCCCGGCTGTGTGTACAAACCGGCAGCCACGGATCCGGAGCAGGAGAAATGGGAAAACATCAAGCGACTCTGGGCAGAAAACAAGAAATCGTGATGAGCAATCGAGCTTGCGCTGGGCAGTTCCCGAGCATAAAAGAAAGACAAGCGAATGAGCAGCGCAACTGAAGAGGTTTACCGTGCCCTAAAGGAGGGGTTCCGTGGAGACTTGATTCGCCCGGGCGATGCTGAATACGAGAAGGCGTGGGGAATCTGGAATGCAATGGTGGCTCGCAAGCCCGGGCTTATTGCCCGTTGCGCTGACGTGTCTGATGTTCAGGGTGCGGTACGATCGGCTGCAGCCACTGGTGTTCTTACGGCCGTGCGTTGCGGGGGGCACAGCCTTGCCGGCTTCAGTGCCTGCGACGACGGCCTGGTTATCGAGCTTTCGCGAATGCGGCAGGTGTATGTTGACTCTGATGCTCGTCGAGCGTGGTTTGCGGGAGGCTGTCTGCTGGGCTCAATAGACACAGCCACGCAAAAAACTGGTCTGGTGTTTCCTGCTGGCGTGGTCTCGCACACCGGGGCATCAGGGTTGATCCTGGGCGGAGGCTTCGGGTGGTTGACCCGCCGTTTCGGGTTGTCCTGCGACAATGTTGAGGGTTTCCAGGTGGTGACCGCCGACGGCACGACGGTTCATGCCAATTCCAAGGACAACGCCGACTTGTACTGGGCTTTACGGGGAGGCGGCGGCAATTTTGGCGTGGTAACTCAATTCCAGGTGAGACTGCATCCTCTCAAGTCCGTCCTGCTGGGAGAAGGCATGTGCCTGGGAGATGATGTGCCGCGCTTGCTGCAGTACTGGCGAGATTTCATGCCGGAGGCTCCGGAGGACTTCAAGTGGAATCTCTCATTGCGCCTTGCGATGCACACCGAAAATGTTCCCGAGCATCTACGGGGACGGCCTGTCCTGAGTCAGTCCCTTCTTTGGACCGGCGATCCTGAGGTGGGCAGGCGCTGCCTAGATCGTGGTTTATCCATGTGCAATCCAGTCGCCGTCACGCAAAAAGAGATGTCTTTTCTAGCTTTGCAAACCATGGCCGATGATGAATTTCCGCACGGGCGCCGTTACTACACGAAGTCCGGCTATTTCAGACGGCTCGACGATGCGAGCATCGGACACATGGTCGACGCGCTGGCGACGATCCCTTCGCCCTTAACGCAGATCGAGCTTGCGTACCTTGGTGGCGCAGCCGGTCGAGTGGATGCCGGCGAGACGGCGTTCGGCGACCGCGGTTTGCCGTTTGTTGTGAACCTGCTCGGGAACTGGTCGGAAGCGGCGGAGGACGCCGCCAACGTTGCGTGGGTTCGAGATGTGTTTAAGGTGCTCCGGCCCGCTATGACGCCGGGTGTTTACGTGAACTTCATGAGCGGCGACGAGGATGATCGTGTTCCCGAAGCCTACCATGACCGCTGGCAGCGGCTCGTGGCGATCAAATCACACTACGATCCGGGTAACCTGTTCCGCTTAAACCAGAACATTCGACCGCGACGGACTGCCAGCCAATGAAAATGGATGTCTGCGAATCGAACGTGGGTGACATCCAGCTGGTGGTCCCGGCGGCCCCTGGGCAAACGCGACGGCCCTCCGGAGTCGGCGAGCTTCTCCTTCACCGCGACAGGACGTCCCTCAGCGTCCTTGCCATCACTGCAAGTGACTTTGTTGCGGGGCCGTAGGTACCCGTGATCCAGGCAGATTGGTACACCAAGGACGGGCAGCAGGAGAATATCGTGAAA
>DASQID010000715.1:0-5948 GCA_035631775.1 Acidobacteriota bacterium | reverse complement strand
CAGGCTGCGGCCCGCAGGCCCGCTGGCTTTGTTGCTCGCTCCTCACATACCACCCCGGGTATAGCTCGTCGCTCGCGCCTCGCCAGCGGGCCTGGGGGCCAGCAGCAAAATGTGAAGTTATTCTTGCGCCAGCCCTAAGGCACGAAGACGCGAAGGAACGCCAAACTCCTTTGCTTGCGGCTATGTCGCTCCAAGGACTCCAAGCAAATTGAAGCCGAACGCTCACTCACGCCTCAACCAGGAAGCGAGGATTTCGATGAGCGGCCGGCCGGGACTGGAAATCAGGATGGCGAAATTGCCGGCCGCACCGAGCGCCGAATAGGACCTGCGCACCACATCGAAACTCTTTTCGATCGACTCCCTGCCGGCCGGATTCTGGAGCTGATCCACAGGATCCACGAGCGCCAGCGTGCGAGGCGCCAGGCAGGCGGCAAGGTCCGGGAGATCGTAGGCAGTCAGAACGTTTCCAACCAGACTGCCGGCTTCAATGTTGAAGAAGCGATTCACCACGACCGACTGAAATGAAACAAGCGGCTCGATCAGGGCGATCTTCTTGATGGTCCTGTCGAATGCTGCCGCGTGCAGCAGTGGTATGCCGGCGCTGCCCCGTGCCACGGCGCTGATATCGGCGGCATTGATATCGGGGCGACTCTTCAGGAATTGGACACAGGTCACGATGTCGGCGGCGCGCAACCCTACGATGCTGCGGCCCGTCAAAATCGCGGCAAAATCAATTGCGTCAGTCGCTCGGCCGGTTTCCCCCGTCCCCGAAGGGTCGGGCGCGATCACGGCGTATCCTTGCTTCAGCAACTGTTCCATCTCGCCGCCCGGTGCCGCGGAGGTGGACTTCCCCTGGGGATGGAGATAAATCAGGGCCCGGTGATTCGAACCGCTGTCGGGCAGCAGCAACAGAACCGGAACGAGGCACCCGCCTTCCCCGGACAGAACGTACATTTCGATGTGATAGGCGGTGCGGGCATATCTGCCACGGAACACTATCCCGGAGAGTTTCTCCGGCGCCCGATAGCCGGAGAGTCTGCGCGCCTCCGCTCTCACTCGCTCGAGATGAACGGGAAGCCCCTCCCGCGATTTCTCGAGGCGCGCAACGAGATCTCCTGCCTCCGCGCGATTCAGCGAAAAAACCGTTTCGCCTCCCAGTGAGTCGAGTACTTGTCCGGTCTTGGTCACAGTGAGCTCCTGAGGCGGCAGAAGCTCGACTTCTTCATCTGCCGGATTTCCCGGATTATCCAGGTGCCGCTGGAAAAACCCATAGATGGCCTCGCGAGTCTTTTTTGTGTAACCGTGCCCTGAGTCATCCTCGACCATGCTCAGATTGCCTTCAGCCCCCAGTGCGCGAAACGCCCCTCTTGCTTCGGCGACCGTCTCCCTTGCCCCCTGGATGCTGAAGAAATCACGGGTCGTAGACACGACCAGAGTCGGTCGCGGTGCACGCACCTCGAGGAAGTCGGCGTGGTCGAGGCCCTGCATCAGCCCTGCGTTGAGGTTCTGCTCGGCATCCTGCGGCCCGATCGATTCCAGGAGCCTCCGGAATCCGGCGATGTAACATGCGGGAGCGGCGGCGGCAACACGGTCGTCCAGGGCGGCTATGTAACTGGTTTGAGTCCCTCCTCCGGAGATCCCCGTCACGCCGATCCGCTTTGGATCGACCTCCGGCCTCGAGACCAGGTAATCGATGGCACGAATACCGTCCCAGGTGAAATATCGGGCCGCAGAGCTTCCGGTCAGAAAGCATTGCTTTCCGAAATAAGAGTGCTCAGCTGTCGCACCGCCTACGAGCGAACGCTTCAGCTCCCGATCGTAATATTGCAGTCTTTCGCCCTGCCCGACAGGGTCGACCGCGAAGACAATGAAGCCCTTGCGCACCAGGTTCAGGAGCAATTGCTGATAGCTTGGCGCGCGGAAAGAGATGTCGGTGTGCCCGATCACGTTCAAGATAGCCGGCATCCTGGCGCCGCGACGAGGTGGGATAAAGAGGCAGCCCGTAACATAGAACCTCGGCAGCGATTCGAATATGACCTTTTCTACGGTGTAACCATCCTTACTCAGGATGCCCAAAACTTGAGCATTCAGCGGATGCTTTCCGGAGAAGGATCCGATTATCCGCTGCAGGGCGGCTCTTGCATCAGCCTGTCTCGCGTGCCAGTCCTCGACCCGGTGCAGGCTGTTGACCATCGCACTACGGCTTGCCAGCATCCCAAGGGCGACTGAGTTGAGGCGATTTTGCAGCAGGTTGGCTGCGTTGGACCACTGGATCCACCCGCTCAGAACCGACAGGTCCTCGGCTTGGGCGTGTACTTCCGGCACGCAGGTCGGTGCGGTGAGGCTTAAAACCAGAAATGACAGGGCGAGTCCCGAACGGAATCTCATCGATCCATCCCTCCGATCTACCAGATCGTTACGAGCGGGAGGTCGCGCATCGTGACCAGACCGGGCGCGGCTTCATGAACCCTTCGAACCGCATTCACGGCGATCGCGATGGTAGCGATGTCACCGTGGGTGCCTTCGAGGGTCAGGTTCAGGTTGGGCTTACCCTTGACGATGACGGTGTCCTGATCGGCTTTGTGATCGAGGGCCGCGACAAATACCAGCCTTACGAACTCTCCCTTGTCACTGTAGCCGCATGCTGTCTGCCTGAGTCCGATCGCACGGCCGGCAGTAACTTCGAAGTGTTCGGTTTTGACGACCCGATCCGCAACGACCGGTTCTACGCTGTCTTCATAATGGACGAGCTTCTTGCCCAAGGTATGAAAAATCATGCCCACGGACTCCGGCAATCCGACGTGGCCCATGCGGCCCTCGGCCATTTTGGCTTTGAACTGCTCGATGGTCATGCCGGAACCGATCTTGGCCTGGAACGGACCTCGCCGTTTGGATGCATTCTGTTCGCGGCGCACCTCGAGATGATCCACCCGCTGGCAGATGCCCGTCAGACTCAAGGGGAGGGTGTCCATCAAAAAGCCGGGATTCACCCCTGTGCCCAGCACTGTCTTGCCGGCCTTCTTAGCCGCATTGTCGATCTCCACGGCCGGTTCAGGATGGGCAATCCAAGGGAATGAGAGCTCTTCCGAAGTGGAAACGACATCAAGCCCCGCCTTCAGAATTTCCACAATCTGGGATTTGAAAAGGTCGAAGTAAGAGTTGGTTGTGTGAAGCACAACCTCGGCCTTACGATCAGCCAGAACCTCCTGCAACTTCGCCCGGACCGGCATGCCCAGCTGCCTGCCGAGGCCTATTATTTCTCCGACATCCCTCCCTGCCTTTGCCGGATCAACATCCACCGCGCCGGCCAGTTCCAGGCTCTGCCTTTCCAGCACGTGGCGCGCCATAAGACAGCCGATCGGACCAAGCCCATATTGAACCACACGGATCTTTTCCGCCATGCATCATCTCCTCTGATTATTGCTTAGCCTGGATTATTCATGAAAAAATGAAATGCTGCCAAATCCTTACTGATCGTGACCTTTGAGATTCTCAGCGTTCTTTGCGCCTTGGCGGTGAGCTTTTAAAAGCACACCGCCAAGACGCGAAGAGTGCCAAGGAACGCAAAGAATATTCTCCAACGCGCCAGGAAATGTGCATAGTAGTATCAGATCCCTTGGACGCATGGATAGGAGAAAGGTGATTCATATGGATCAGACCATCAGATTCAAGCTTAATAACCGCCCCGTGAGCATAACCACGGACGGCGGGAGAGAACTCCTTTGGGTGCTGCGCGCGGATCTCGGGCTGACGGGAACGAAGTACGGCTGCGGCCAGAATCAGTGTGGTGCCTGCACTGTCATAGTGAATAGAGAGGCCGTCCGGTCCTGTCAGTACGCCGTTAAAGACGTTGCAGGCAAGGAGGTCATTACCATCGAAGGATTGGTGCAAAACGGAAAACTCCATCCTCTTCAAAAGGCATTTGTGCAGCAAGGAGCGGTCCAGTGCGGCTTCTGCTCGCCGGGAATGATCCTCAGCGCTTACAGCCTGCTGATAAACAAGCCCGCAATCAGCAGGGCTGAAATCCTGTCCGGCATGGACGGGAACCTATGCCGTTGCGGCAGCTATGGGCGCATCGTTGACGCAATTCAGACGGCGGCTCAGGAGATGAGAGGGAGGGCGAAATGACACCCAATGAGATCGACAGCCGGGAGTTCGGCGAGTCCTCGGATCCCATGGATCGCAGGGAATTTCTCAAACTCATCGGCCCGGGCTTGTTCATATTTTTTTCAATAGAAGATTCTTTCCTGCTCGCTCAGGCTCGGGGATATCCCGAGGATTTCAATGCATACCTTAAGATCGGCGAAGATGGACGCGTAACCTGCTTCACAGGAAAAATTGAAATGGGTCAAGGGATCGTGGCCTCCCTGGCCCAAATGTTAGCCGAGGAACTCGAAGTGCCCTACAACTCCGTCACCATGGTAACGGGTGACACGAGGCTCTGCCCCTGGGACGGCGGCACGAACGGATCACGCAGCATCAAGTATTTTGGCCCTGCACTGCGCGCTGCGGGAGCGGAAGCCCGCGAGGTCCTGATTCAACTGGCCGCTTTGCAACTCCGGTTGCCACAGGATCGACTGGTCGCCAAGGATGGCAGGGTGAGCGACAAGAGCGATCCCCGGAAGAGCGTTTCGTACGGCGCCCTCACCAAGGGAAATACAATCGAAAAGCACCTCGAAAAGAAACCTGCCCTGAAGCCGCCCTCGGCCTTTACCGTCTGTGGAAAGTCGCTCCCTCGACCCGACGCTTCCGAGAAGGTGACCGGCAAAGCGCAGTTCGCCGGCGACATTCGCCTGCCGGGTATGCTCTACGGTCGTGTCCTCAGGCCGCCGGCTCACGGCGCGAAATTGAAGAATGTGGACGTATCCGGGGCGAAGGAGATCAACGATGTCCGAGTGGTGCAGGAGGGTGAATTCGTGGCTGTCCTACACTCGCTTCCCGATCAAGCGGATAAGGCGATGGCGAGGATCAAGGCTCAGTTCGAATTGCCGGAAGCCGTGGCCGACGAAAAAACCATTCATAAACGCCTGATGGAGACTGCCGGGCGGGACAATGTCATCGAAAACAAGGGTGACCTGTCGCAGGGACGGGAACTGGCCACGGTAAAATTCGATGAGATTTACTACACCCCCTACGTTGCCCACGCTCCCATGGAAACCCACACGGCAGTGGCGCAGGTCGAGAGCGACAGCGCGACTCTCTGGATAAGCACGCAAAGGCCTTTCGGTGCACAGGAGGAGGTGGCGAAGGTTCTGGGCTTGCCTGCTTCCAAAGTCCGTGTGATAGCTCCCTATGTGGGCGGCGGATTTGGCGGCAAGAGCCAGATCGGGCAGGCAGTGCAGGCAGCGAGGCTCTCAAAGATCGTGGGCCGTCCAGTGCTTGTCGCCTGGACGCGCGAAGAGGAGTTCTTCTACGACACCTTCATGCCGGCCGCCGCGGTCAAGATCAGCTCCGGACTCAATGCATCGAATCAGATAGTATTCTGGGATTACCAGGTGCTGTTCGCCGGCGAGAGGAGTTCCCAGAATATCTACAATGTTCCCCACCTGAGAACCGCGTCGCGCGGGGGATTCTCGGGCGGTGGTCCGCATCCTTTCGGAACCGGCGCCTGGCGGGGGCCGGGCAGTAACACCAACATCTTCGCAAGGGAGTCTCACATAGATGTCATGGCAGCAAAGGCCGGCATGGATCCAGTCGAGTTTCGCATGAGAAATCTGGCGGACAAGAGGATGATCCGGGTGCTGAGAGCGGCAGTCGACAAATTCGGCTGGAAACCGGCAAAGGCGCCAAGCGGCCGCGGGTATGGCGTTGCATGCCTGGACTATCTTGGAACCTATGTCGCAATGGCCGCCGAGATAAAGGTGGATAAAGGCGGCGGTCGAATTCAGGTGAACCGCATTGTTCATGCCCAGGATATGGGCCCTGTGATCAATCCGGAGGGAGCAAGG
>DASQID010000714.1:0-3235 GCA_035631775.1 Acidobacteriota bacterium | reverse complement strand
AAATAGTCGAGCCGCCTACACTGCTTTGCCCCGTGAAGCCGCCGATTGTGAATGATCAGGTTAACGATCTGCTGCTCAGCCAGACCGACTTTCAGGCCGAAGCACGCGAGGGCAAGGTCGCAGCCGGATTGCGATTGGTCGTTCAGATCATGGCGCTGGTGGTTCCATGTTTCCCGAAACCGTATATCGTGTTCCATCCAGCGTGCCAACCGCTCGTCAGGGATGACCGCAGTGAGGTCGATCACGAGCGGCTTATCGGTGAAACGTTCGGCCCACTCCGTCAGCGCGCGCAGCTGCGCGTTTGCGTCAGGGATCGCAAAGCCGTCGAGGTACTCCCGGAACTCGGAGGGGCCGTAGTGCCGCTCCGTAAATGAGTGCAGCTCGATTGGCTTTGGGTTGCTTACGTCTTTCAGGTTGATGGTGCCGGGAATCCGCAGTACGCGGGCCAGATCGGAGAGCCGATCGAAGGCCCATCCATGCTGCTGCGAGTTGTAGTGAAGCAATGTCTGGAAGCGAGAGACCAGATCGGATGCGTCCCTGCGCTCCTCATCGTTCCTGAAAATCCAGGGGTCTTTGAAAACCCACCACACATGCGCGCCGTTGCCGGTGGCGATCGTCATGGTCGGCGGTAGCGAGGACGGGATGATCGTCAGCGCCTCGTCTATCGTCGCTGGGAGCGTTTTCTTGTGGGCATCGGATTTCAGGTCGAGGTCGGCCCAGAAACCGGCAAGGCCGGCGATCCCCTCCGAGGCGCATCGGCGGTCCGGACCGTAGTCGTGGTTTGCAACCCCCACACCGACGTAAACGTCAACGCGGCGAGCATCGTGAACGAACTGGGCGGCTGCGGCAATTTCGCGAAACCAGTGGGACCGCTTGCCCTGCAAGCTCCAGACCAAGATGTAAAGGGTTTCGGGCTTGTCCTTCCAGAGCAGGCTGAGGAACTCGAGCGGTGTCATGCCAATCCCTCCGCTTCCGGTTGCTCGAATACCAGGTCGGCGGGAAGGCCAGACCGGATCTCGATCTTCATCACCCTGCCGTTTCCGAGGCGATCGAGATGCTCAAAGAGCTCGATGACGGGAGCCTTGAGCAAAAAATCGTCTTTCCCCAGTTCCGGCCTAGCAGCCTCACGGCCACCGAGGCGAACGTTTCGAATGATCCGGGTCCGCGCATTCAGCACCGGCTCACCATCACGAACCACCAATTGTTCGATGCGGCCCCAGTTAAGCCTCTGCATGATCTCAATCAGCCGCTGGCGCGGTCGCGAGAGGTCGGACTTAGCGAGTTGCATGCTCACGCCCTCTTATGGCCCTCGTTGGGACACCTCCCAGGTCGCGCAGACACACGGCTGCTGCGCTGGGGATATCTTGATCCGGGGAACCCGCGCAGTGCCAGGAAGGATTTCTACGACCCGAATGGGGTTTGTGCAAATCGAACATGGTCTCGGTCATCGTGCAGAATATTCGGGAGCTTGTCTCCTCGCCACTAAAAACGCACTGGGAGGTTTTTAAGCCTTGCTGCATTTTTTGTGGCCTCCTTAATTCAGTAAACCACAGGGGTCCAAATGCCATGCATTGAACGTCCGGAATGGCAGGGGGATCACTTGTCGCTGGATCAGAATTCTGCACCGAGTGATCTTCAGATGTGGTTAGGCCCGGTGCGGGCCGCCTCATAGGC
This sequence comes from Acidobacteriota bacterium, assembly GCA_035631775.1. Classification (GTDB taxonomy): domain Bacteria; phylum Acidobacteriota; class UBA6911; order UBA6911; family UBA6911; genus DASQID01. The sequence goes on along the minus strand of DASQID010000714.1, from coordinate 1,561 downwards.
CATGGCCCGCCCGACACAAACCGCTGCACTGCCTCGGCTGAGCCCCCTTAGGACTCTTGGCACAAAAGACATATCGGCTGGCGGCTGCTTGTGTCTTAGGGGATTTATAGCTATCGGCAGGGAGCCGGGAAAGACTTTATGCGACAGCGTCGTGGAAAAAGCGCTTCTTGTTCAACAGTCGCACATCAACCGATTCCATCGCGCGCTGCATGGCAGGGGACCGCCCCGGTTGTAGCGGGTTGCCGTGGACCTGGCACAAGTTGGCCCAGCCCGGACGCGCGCTCCACCAGGTCCGATCCGGCGGCCGCTTGCTCGGCCGCTCGGATCTTCTACGAGAAGAGCCGTCGGGCGTGACCGGGAACGCTCCTCGGCGGTCTTAGACACAAGTTATTGATTCTAAGCCAGAACTACCGATCTGACGCTTGCCGGAACCTTTCAAAACATTTCAAAAGCTTTCAACTGAGGGCGCGGTCGCGAGTGCCTCTAGGTGGTACTCGACCCCATCGACGACGACTGCTCTCGTCAGGAACCCCTCTAACAGGCGAGCGACTTCGGTGCGGGAAACCTCTAAGCCGGCCTTCCCGGCGAGATCCAGCACTTCGTCCACATCTGGAAGCCGGCCTTCCGCCAGGCCGCCCAGTTGCAGGTACTCCCAGGCGGTACATCCGAGCTGGACAGGCTGACCCTCGACGGGAGTGAATTGCAGGCTCCCGTTGTGAAACTGCGGGCGAAATCCGCTCCGCAGGTCGTAAGCCAAGAATATCAATCAAGCAGGCAGATACACTCAAATTGCCGGCCCCCGACATCCTCTACGACGCAGTAATCGGAAATCCTCCATACGGGCGTGTCTTTCGTCCATCCAAAGCAATCCTAGAGGGCTTCGCTCCGGTCATCACCGATGGCTATGTCAACCTGTACGTCTTGTTCCTTGAGCAAACCCTTCGCTTGGTAAGACCCGGAGGAGTCATTTGCCTCATTATTCCCATGTCCCTTGTAGGAGGACCGTATTTTGCTGCTCTTAGAAAGCGCATTTTGGAAACATCGCACGTTCTGAGCCTTGATCCCATCGATAAGCGAAGCGATGTATTTCTCGATGTGTTGTACGACGTCTGTGTCCTTGTCCTTCGCAAAAAGAGCATCTCGGCACGCGCAGCGGTTCCTACATGTTCTCTGATCATGATCGGGCAAGCCAATCGTCTGTTGGGAAACCTGGATCTCCCGGAACTGCCAAGAGGCCGGATGTGGGCGCTGCCGGATGACAAGCAGAAAGAAGGATTGTTCCGGACCGGACTAGAGACACTACGGGATTACGGGTACGTAGCAAAGACTGGGTACTTCGTATGGAATCGTGAGCAGCATCGCTATCGCGTAGGGAAAAAACCGCGCTCGAATGAAGTCCCTCCTTTCTGGGCGCACAACATCAAACCTGGATCTCTTTGCAGACCGTATGACGGCGAGCCTGATTCAAATCGCATCGGCTTCGTGAAAATCAAGCGGGACAGTGCTGCCATCGTTCGTTCAGACGCGATCATCGTTCAGAGGACAAGCAACAAGCGCCAGA
>DASQID010000713.1:0-9860 GCA_035631775.1 Acidobacteriota bacterium | reverse complement strand
CAGGCGCCAAGACGATGGACTGGGGCGAATTCACTTCTATCATGAACAAACCATCCCGAGTTCCGCGCGGCAGCGCGAAGGGGGACGACCAGGTCGAGGTGGAGGACTGGGCTCGCTATTTCGGGCTCGAGGACGACTCCCTGGAATGATTCACGGTGTCACTCTCGGATACTTCATAATATTGCGCGCAAGTTTCCTCACAGTCGGACCGACGTTTAACGCAAGATGAAGTTCTCAACACCTGACGCCATCTCACCACTCAATTTGAATTTTGCAGATATTGACCGTACGGTGTTAGTGTAGCGACATGTTTTGAGGTCAGTCTCAGACTGGAGTCATACCGATGCGCACCACGGACAAAAAACCGACCTATGTAGTTCGCCCGCCGACGGCGGTCCTGACACGCGGATTCGATCCCCGACTCTCCGTCGGTTCCGCCCGTCCGGCTGTGTTTAGGTCCTCAACCTATGTGTTTTCGTCTCCTGAGTCGGCAGAACGGGCTTTCGACATTGCGCTCGGCCGGGCGCATCCAGTGGCAGGCGAGAGCGTGGATCTCATATACGCGCGGCTTTCCCATCCGAATGCGGAGATCCTGGAAGACCAGATCGTGCCGCTGGAACCGGGTGCCAACGCTGCCGCCGTTTTCAACTCGGGTATGGCCGCCATTTCCACACTGTTTCTCACGTTCTGCCCGCCCGGCAGCAACTTTGTCTACACGACGCCGGTCTACGGCGGGACACACCATTTCATTCATCAAATGCTCGAGCCTCTGGGTATCCACGCCATCGGCGTTCGAGCCGGTGAAACGCAAGCTCTCGCGGAAGCGATTGCCGGAACGGCCAACCTGCGTCTGGTGTACATAGAGACTCCCGCGAACCCGACCCTTACGATGACCGATATTGGGGCCGCTGTGGAGGTAGCCGGCCGACATGTGAGTAACCCGCTGGTCGCTGTCGACAATACCTTCATGGGCCCGACTTTCCAGCATCCACTGCAGCACGGCGCCGACGTGGTGGTCTATTCCGCCACAAAGTATCTCTCCGGCTGCAGCGACATGATAGGGGGAGTTGTACTGGGACGCGATGAGGAACTGATCTCTCACATGCGCGGGAGCCGCGCCATCCTCGGCAATATCCTGCAGCCCGACGAGTGCTGGATGCTGAACGGACGCCTGGCTACCGTTAAATTGCGGATGGACCGGCAGAGCAAGAACGCTCAGAAAATCGCCGAGAGCCTGGTCGGCCACAAGCAGATCATCAAGATGCACTACCCGACGCTCTTTGACGATCCGGAGCAGATCCGGATTCGGGATCTGCAATGCCGATTCCCCGGTTCGCTCTTCGCGTTTGAAATGCGCGGCGGCCGCCAGGCGGCCTTGGAGTTCCTGCGCCATTTGCACATAGCAAGACTGGCCGTCAGCTTAGGGAGCGTGGAGTCCCTGGCTTGCCACCCTGCCAGCACCACCCATTCGGAGATGAGCAAGGAAGAGATGAGTGCCGCCGGTTTCGGCGACTCACTTGTCCGGATATCAGTGGGCGTGGAGGACTGGCGCGACCTCCTGCACGACTTCCGTCAGGCGCTGGATTCCATTTCGTAAGGCAAGGGCGAGGCTCGCCCGGAAGCAATTATGTCGTCCTCTGCCTGCCAGTTTCTCGCGTGCCGCACTGTCACAATCCGGAGCGTGCATGTTTGATTCTCGCCCCATCCGGTTGATCGAAAACGCGCTCAGGATCCACCCCGGCGAAGGCCGTCGCACGCTGATTCTGTTCTTCCAGCTCTTTGCCGCGGGCGGTATTTTCGTCCTGGGCAGGACTGTTCGCGACACCCTCTTCCTGAGCCGGTATCCGATTGAGTCGCTCCCCTGGATGTATGCGTTCTACGGCGTGGCTGCCGCATTATTGTCGCTCCTCTACGGCCGCTACGCCGACCGCATTACCAGGTCGGCGCTGCTCTTCACGACTTCAGGAGTCGGGATCCTCAGCTATCTGGCAGTCTGGCTGCTGGTTCAAGCCGACGTGGGCTGGATCTACCCTGCTTTTTATATCTGGGCGGAGGTGGCAGCCAACCTGTTCGTCCTTCAGTTTTGGACACTCGCGGCCGATCTTGCGCCGCCAAGAGATGCGAGGAGGCTTAACTCAACGATCGGAGCGGGCCGGCCGCTCGGCACTATTTTCTTCGGCGTCGCTACGGGATGGATTGTGACCCGGATCGGCACGGCTCAACTTCTCTTTGTCCTCATCCTTCTCATGGTTCTTTACGCCGCCTGCGTGTACCTGCTGCGCCACGAACCCAGGTATATCGGCAGGCAAGGGCCGTTGCCGGAAGCCAAAGGAGCCAAAAACAAGCGCAGCGCTTCCGAAACGGCGTACTTCCGCGCGATCTCCGCCCTGATCCTCGTGATGTTCATAACACTCACGCTCGGTGACTATCAGTTCAAGGTAATTGCGGGCGCAAAGTACAGCGAGGATGACCTCGCGCGCTTTTTCAGTCTGTTTTACGGCATCGTGGGAATTCTATCCATGGGTTTCCAGCTGTTCGTGACGCCGCGTTTGCTGACCAGACTCGGAGTCGGCGCTGCTCTGACGGTCATGCCGGCCGTATTCGGCTTATCCAGCGTGTCCTTGGTGATATGGACCGGCTTGGCCGCGGCCTGTGTAATGAAATTCTCGGACAATGGCCTGCAATACACGCTGCACGACACCACAATGCAATCCCTCTATGCCCCATTCCCGGCGGCCACGCGCGCGAGGACGCGCGGATTCCTGGATGGAGCGATAAAGCCGCTTTCCTATGGCGCGGGTGGCCTTCTCCTGGTGCTCCTCCGTCACTTGAATCTGGACGTGCGGGAAATGTGCCTGGTATCGATTTCGTGTGCGGTTTTGTGGCAGGTACTCGTGCCGCTTGTGCGCAAAGGCTATCTGCAGTCATTGGAGCGCGGGCTCACCGGCCCCATGGCTGCTCAGCTCTTCGAGGAACCCTTCACACTCGGCGGCGCCGAACGAAAAATCCTCATACAGACACTCAACTCGCCGGATCCATCCAGGGTTGCACTTGCTCTGGAGCAACTGCAGACGGAGCGCTCGCCGGAGTTCCGTCTCGCGCTGACGAAGCTTCTTTCTCGGCCCGAGGCGCCCATACGCGCCCGTGCCATTCAACTGCTCGAATCGATGAAGGATCACGAGAGGATCCCGGAATTCCGAGCGGCGTGCGGCGATGCCAACCCGATGGTCCGCGCCGCGGCCCTTGCGGCCCTGACGCGCTTCGTCGCAAACGAGGATCCGGGGCCGATGTATCCATTCATGCACGACCCAAGCCCCGACGTGCGCAGCGCGGTGCTGTCCGGCTTGATCCGCTACGGGGGCATTGAGGCGGTGACCCGAGCCGGAGAGGACCTGTTGCGACTTCAGGAGTCGGCTGATTCGGACGAGCGTCAGGAAGCCTGCACTATCCTGGCAAAGCTCGGCCGCTCCGCCTATCTCTCGCTTGAAAAACTGCTGCGCGACGCGAATCCACGTGTCCGCAGAACTGCCCTGCGGGCCGCGGGCAGCACCGCAGATCCGCGGCACATTCCCCTGATGATCGAAGCTCTCTATGATCCCGGCTCGCGACAGGCGGCAATGTTGGCCCTGACGGCAGTGGGCGAACCCGCCGTATCCGGCATCGACCAGGCATTGAGCAATCCCGGCCTGCCGCGCGCGGTGCGCCTGGAACTCCCGCGCACACTGAGCAGGATCATATCTGACGCTTCCTTCACTGTTTTGGCAAACCATCAGGAAAATCCCGACAGCCACATCCGGCTGAGGGTATATGCGGCACTGGGCCGCTTGCGAGCCAGCCTTGGCCGCGCTCCGATTCCCGTCTCTGAATTGCTCCCGCGAGTTCGGAGGGAGGTCCTGGAGGCCTGCGGAAACATGAGGGCCTGGTCCCAGGCGAGATCCCGTTTCGAAACGCGACTTTTGGCAGAAGAGTTCGAATTCCGGGTAAGACGTGCAGAAAGGCGCATCCTGCGCCTTCTCGAGATGACCTATCCCCTTAAGGATGTTTCCGTAATACTTGCGGCTCTGGACAATCCCGAGAGGCGTTCCGGCGCCTTGGAGGCGCTCGACGAAATCGTGCACCCGTCGCTGCGAGAGCTGATCATTCCCTTGCTCGAAGACCGGTCGGAGCCAAGCAGTCTGCCGCTATCAAGTGAAACGGCTCTGTGCATCCTTCCTCCGGTGGAGTTCATGCTTCTGGAGGCTCACCATCCTAATCCGTATGTCGCCTTCCTGGCATTGGACTCGCTCGCCGCCGCCAGTGAGACCACGGCGATTCCCGCCGCCGGCCAAGCACTCGCACATCCTGATCCTCTGGTGCGAGAGGCAGGCTTGCGCGCTCTGGTGCGGCTGAAGTCGGACGGGATTTGCGAGAAAGCGGCGGCAATGCTTCAGGACCCCGACCCGACTGTGGCCCGCTGGGCGAATCACGTTTGTTGCCGGCAGACACCACAGACACTGAGTTACCCTCGTTTGGACCAGGAGACCAATATGTACGGCACGATAGAGAAGATTCTGCTTCTTAAGGCGACGCCTCTCTTTTCGGCCTTGTCGGGCGAGGATGTGGCCCCGCTCGCGCGAGTTGCGGAAACTGCGGTTTATGCAAAGGACGAACTTATCGTAAAGGAAGGGGAGCCCAGCGATCATTTCTACGTGGTGGTGAGCGGCCAGGTGGTCCGAGAGGGGCGCGGCCGCGAGATACGCCGGGTTGGTCCAAATGAGACTTTCGGAGAACTCGCCGTACTCGATCGCAAGCCTCAGACTGTATCCGCTCGCGCTCTGGATCGCACCGAACTTCTGAGGATTGGCGCTGAGGAATTTTTCGAGATTCTCCATGAACAGCCGGAAATCGCCGAAGGGCTCATCAGCATCCTGGCAGGTCAATTGCGCGATGCCCAGATCCGCCTCCTTACTCAAGCCTGAGCACCTAAGGGCTCGCTCAAGAATAAATTCACATTCTGGCGCGAGCACCGTCACGCCCCTTCGGGCTGCGGCCCGCAGGCCCGCTGACTTTGTTGCTCGCTCCTCACGTACAACCCCGGGTATAGCTCGTCGCTCGCGCCTCGCCAGCGGGCCTGGGGGCCTGCAGCAGAATGTGAAGTTATTCTTGAGCGAGCCCTAAGGCCATCTCCTGAAGATCTTCATGCCTTTGGGCAGCATTCAAGAGGGCCATCGACAAGGAAAATGCAAATCATCCTTGGCTGCCGCGCCCGTAATACCTACAATCCCTGGTATGCAATATCTGCTCGACCTCATGCGCACGCACGGTTCGATTGTCGTTCTCGCTGCCGCTTTCTTCGAGAGAATAGGATTGCCCATCCCGGCGCTGGTCTTCCTGGTATTGGCCGGCTGCCTTGTGGCGGAAGGTCCCGTTTCCCTTCCCGCCTCCCTGGCAGCGGCAGTGGCTGGCGCAATGGCAGCGGACACGTGTTGGTTTTACCTCGGACACTGGCGCGGCAGGAGCGCCCTGGTTTATTTCTGCAAGCTCTCTTTGAATCCTGATTCCTGCGCATGGCGGGCCGAAGATTTCTTTCGCACCCGCGGGACGGCTGCGATCCTGGCATCCAAGTTGATTCCCGGCGTCAGCACGCTTGTTCCGCCGCTGGCCGGCATCTTGAGAATGCCCTTCTGGCGCTATGTGCTGGTGGATGCGGCGGGCAGTCTGCTGTGGGCGGGAGTCGGGCTGGGCGTGGGAGTCGCGTTCGGGGCAAGCGTGCTGCCCAAACTGGCAAGCATTCAAAACGCGCTCATCCTGCTCCTGCTCGCAATCGTGGTCGGATTTGTGGTCTTCAAAATTCTGTACAGGCAATATCTGATAAGAAGGTACTCCGTGCCGAAGATCGATTCAGACGAACTCCTGTACCGGATGAAGTCCGGCCAGGAGGTCATGATTGTCGATCTGCGGAACGAGGATGCCTTTTTCGGCTCGAGGGTGAAACTTCCCGGGGCGCTTCGAATCCCCCCGGCGCACTTTGACACGCAAAGCCATCTGGTGCCGAAGGACAAAGAAATCGTCCTCTATTGCACCTGACCCAATCAAGCCTCCAGCGCCAGTTTGGCGCGGGTCCTTCTCGACCGTGGGTATGAAAACGTCCGTGCTCTCGACGGCGGATTTGACGAATGGTTGAAGCGCGGACTGCCAACAGTGCCTAAGTAGTGTCTGTCGCGAAAACCATTGCAGGATTCCACCGGCATAGGGGGAAACTCTGGCCAAGTGGGTCCGGGCTTCAGTACCGATGCTAACGCCCGAAACGGTATAGCTGTGTGAAAATTTTTTGATGTGGCCTCCTGAGAGCTGTGATATAAAGCAACTCAGAGGATCTCAGAGAAAATGCTTCGCGGCAGCCGCCCCCTACCGTGCGCTGCGATTGGTATCATATCATTGTTCGTCTCCTTACTCTCTGCCTCACGCGCGGACGGTAGCCTATATCAACTGGTCGGCAAGATACGTCAGGAAGACGGGAAGGTCTTTCACGGCGTGGTCCCGGTGGTGTCTCTGTTCTCCAACACAACTCTGTTCTCGATGCAGGCCCTGGCAGACCTATCCGGCGGGTTCAGAATAAAGGACGTGCCTCCGGGGCCCTACACCATCAACATCTCCGTCCCGCACGTCGGCGACCTCATACAGTCTGTCGAGATCGGACCAAGTTTCGCCGACACTAAAAGGCGAATCGTGAAGGAGTTCCTTTTTCGTCGGAAGCCCCCGGGTAAGGTTAGCCACGTCGTCTCGGCAACCCAGCTGTCCGTCCCGGACAAAGCTCGCGGGGAGTACCTAAAGGCACAGGAGTGTTTGAAAAGACGGAACATGAAGTGCGCCAACGAGCACCTGCTGAAGGCGGTCAAGATCGCCCCACAGTTCTCGGGAGCTTGGAACACGCTCGGCACCATAGCATTTCAATGCAAGAAGCTCGAAGAGGCCGAGGGCTATTTCCGAGAGGCATTCAGTCAGGACCCGGGTCACCTTCTCTCCCTGGTCAATTTGGGAGGCACAATCCTGTTGGAAGGCAGGCTGGAAGAGGCTCTACCCCTCAATCAGGCGGCGGTCCAGAGTGATCCGGATGATCCCTTGGCCCAGTCTCAACTGGGACAGAACTATTTCCGGCTGGGTCAGTACGATCTGGCCGAGCGACACCTGAGACTCGCTCGGTCCCTGGACCAAAGCCATTTTACCTACCCTCAGTTGGTCCTTGCGGACATCTATCAGCGCCGCCGGGATTTCAGCTCGCTCGTCCGGGAACTCGAGGAGTTTCTCAGACTGCACCCGGATTCGAGCAAGGCGCCCGATGTACGCAGGCTTCTCGGCTACGCTCGTTCCCGCGCACTGGCAACCTCAAACTGATCTTCGTCAAGGCCCCCCAGGCCAAGCCGCAATCAAGCACTTCGTTTTCCTTCACGTCCTGGCGTCTTTGTGGTGCCTCCTCAAGAAGCCGTTCTGAAAAGGCGTTAATGGAAGACGACAACGGTCTATATCGAGGACTAGCGGCCAAAGACTCCGGTTCTCGTGCCTGCCGATCATTTTAACCGCTTCAAAGCTAAAGATTTGCGGTCAAACCGTCGAATATGAAGAGTGCGACGTCTTGTGTCCTGGCGAGAGGAAAAGTTACTTGGCGAAGATCAAAGGCACCTTCGTTACCTCCCTGGAAGCAGCCCCGGACTCTGAGATCGATGAAGGAGCGATAAGGGCCGCGCTTGACGGCATCTCTCTGGCCACGCTTCGGCCGATCCTGGCTATAGGGAGCATATCCTACGGTGTACTTGGAGCAGGCTACATCCTCTTCCAGTCAGTCAAGTCTCCTCTGTCAATCGTGGCATCGTGTACAGCGGGTGCGATGCTCGGATTCTGGATCCTGTTGCGCCTGTGGCACCTGCCTTCCAGATGGGCGCACCCAGCACTCGCGCTCCTGGCATGTACAGCCCTCTTCAACAGCCTCTACGTACTGCACTTGTCGGGAGATCCCCATCAGGCGACTACTCTCCTCTTGCTCATCATAGCCTCGGGGTCGCTGTTCCTTTCTACCACCTGGTTACAGTCCGTGATCTTGGTGACCCTCTTCGGTTGGACAGCCGTCACGTGGGAGTACGGCTTTTCCTCAGAATGGCTGCACTTCGGACTGACATTGACCGCCGCAACAGCGCTTTCTCTCTTTATTCACTGGGTCCGGGTACGCATTTACACGCGCCTCGAGGGACTGCGGCTTCGTGATGCCGCGCGCGCCAATGAACTCCGCGGTGCTCTTGCCCTAGCCGACGAAGCCAGAAGAAAGGCGGTAGCGGCCAGACAAAATGTGGAAGAGGCCAGTCGGGCACTACAGGAAAGCGAGAAGAAGTTCCGCCAACTGGCTGAATCCCCCTTTGAAGCGATCCTCGTGCATGATGGGAGGGAAGTTCTGGAGGCGAATCAAACGGTCGCTACGATGTTCGGCTATGAGCCCTCAGAAGCCGCGAAGATGAAAATCGAAGATTTCTTCATTCCGGGGACTCGCGAAGCCGTGCAAAGCAACATCCAGGCAGGCAGGGAGGGACCCTACAGTGCCTTCGGATTGAAGAAGGACGGAACGGTTTTTCCGGTAGAAGTTCTCAGCAAGCCAATTCCTCACCAGGGACGTAACCTTCGGGTAAAGGCAATTCGTGACCTTACGGAGCGTAAGCGTGCGGAGGAGACCCTCAAAGCACGAGAGGAGCTGGCCCGCACCCTGGTGGAGGAACTGCCTCAGCGGATATTCTTCAAGGATCAGGACTCCATTTTTGTTTTTGCCAATTCCAGGTTTTCCAGAGATCTGGGTCTTGCACCGGAGGAGCTTGTCGGAAAAAGCGATTACGATTTCCATCCGCACGAACTGGCCGAAAAATACCGGGCGGATGACCGCCGCATAATGGAAGCGCGGCGGGCACAAACCTTGGAAGAAATCAATGTGGTGAACGGGAGAGAGCGCCTGGTTGAGGTAACGAAGGTGCCGGTCATTGGGGCGAATGGAGAAGTCCGGGGAATTCTCGGCGTCTTTACCGACATCACGGAACGCAGGCGGGTGGAGGACGCCGTCAAGGCGAGCGAAGAGAAGTTCCGGGTTCTATTTGAGAGCTCTCCGGATGCTATTCTCGTCTCAGGTCTCAACCACGCTGTTATTGATGCCAACCCGGCTGCCTCCCGCCTCACCGGCTTTGCCATAGAACAACTCACCGGCATGCGCATTGCGGATATCGTGCCGCCGGAAAGGCGCGACGAGGTTGTAGGCAAACTGCGCAGGGTAGCCGAAGAGGGGCCTCTCTTCAGTGATGGCGCGTGCCTTCGATCGGACGGCACGGTTTTGCCGCTGGAGGTATCGGCCAGGCGCATCGAATATGGTGATCAAGAAGGGATTCTACTCCACATTCACGATATCACCGATCGCAAGAGGTCCATGGTAGCGTTGCGGCAGGCCGAGGAATAATATCGGAACATCGTCGAGAATGCCATTGAAGGCATTTTCCAGACCAGCCTGGACGGCAAGTTCCTCAGCGCCAATCCCGCCTTGGCACGCATATTCGGTTGTGGCTCTCCGGATGATCTCGTCAATCGGATCACGGACATAGGGAAGGAAGTTTACGTTGATCCGGGGAGGCGAGCGGAGTTTGTCCGCTTGCTCGAGGAGAAGGGCTTCGTCTCGGAGTTCGAATCGCAGGTCTATAGAAGGGATGGAAGAATCATCTGGACGTCCGAGAGTGCCCGCATCGTGCGCGACGAGAACGGCCGGCCTCTGTACTATGAAGGCATCGTGGAGGACATAACACAGCGAAGGGTAGCAGCCGAAAAGACCCAGCACGCGATCGAGGTGGCGGAATCCGTCA
>DASQID010000712.1:0-8997 GCA_035631775.1 Acidobacteriota bacterium | reverse complement strand
GCCGCCATCGTACGAGTACCAAAGGCCGCCATCGTCACCTGCGATCAGATGATCCGTATTGTCCGGATCAATCCAGAGGTCGTGATGATCACCATGAGTTCCGCCCGCGATGGGACTGAAAGTCTTGCCGCCGTCATTGCTGACGATCAGACTGTAGTAAGGTTTGTATACCTTGTTCTCGTCGTGCGGATCGATGATCAACTTGGCAAAGTAAAACGGACGCGTAATCATTCCTGGACCGCGATCAAGCAGCCTCCACGTCTTGCCCTCATCGTCCGAGCGATAAAGGCCGTCTCTCGGGGCCACGGCCTCGATCAGGGCGTACACCACTTTTTGATTTGAGGGGGCAACGGTGACAGCCACACGGCCCCAGGGTTTCGGCGGCAAGCCCGGCGCGGTATCGGCATCGAGTTCAGTCCAGGTGGCCCCTCCATCCGTGCTTTTGAAAAAGCCACTGCCGCTCCGCGCTTCCGACGATTCTCCACCGGAGCGGAACGTCCAGCCTTTGCGGCGAAAATCCCACATGCCCGCATAAATTGTCTTCGGTGCTTGCGTATCCAGCGAGACCATTGAGCAGCCGGTTGAAGCGTTGGCTCCAGCGAGGATTTTCGTCCAGGTTATGCCGCCGTCCGTTGTCTTGTAGAGTCCTCGTTCACTGCTGTCGCTCCAAAGTTTGCCGGGCGCACAAACGTAAACCGTATTGGTGTCCGTCGGATCCACATGAATCTTGACGATACGTTCCGTTTCTTTCAATCCGACGTTCGTCCAGTTCTCTCCTCCATCCACCGATTTGTAGACACCATCGCCGACTGAAACGCTGTTACGTGTCCAGGACTCGCCGGTGCCGGCCCAGACCACCTTGGGGTTCTTGGGATCGATCGTGATCGCGCCGATGGATTGCACAGGCTGTTTGTCAAATATGGGTTTGAAGGTCGTTCCACCATTGACCGACTTCCACACGCCGCCACTCGCGGAACCCACGTAAATCGTGAGCCGCTTGCCTTCCTTAACCGCGTCAATTGCGGCAATTCGGCCGCTCATTGCAGCAGATCCGATATTTCGTGCCCCTAAACCGGAGAGGGTATCAGAATCCACTTTGACGGTTGGAGCCGGTACTTGGGCTTGAAGAACCATGCTCCAGCAACTCAGTGAGAGCACGAGACAGAAAGCCCTATTTGAGCTGGCGCTTCTCATTAGTCTTTCCCTCCCTCTGATTTGGCAGGCTTGTTCGCAGGCGGCTGAAAACGGCTATCGTCGAGGGTCACATTGGCTTCTATCTTCTCGTAGGTGATTTGCGATCTCTGTGAACTGCCTTTCGCCCCGCTCTCGAAGGAATACGGGAAATAGACTCCTGCTACTTCTTTGTAATCACCCAGTATGGTTTCGCTCTCCTGTTCCGCGCCCCGCACCATCCGCTTGGTTTCAATCTTGATCGGAACACCGGAATCCTTGTCCATGAAAAAGTTCCGAATGTCACCATTCCTGAGGGTGACTTTAAGCTTGTAGGTATCCGTGCCCTCGACTGGCTCGATGCCTAGATATTCAACCTTGTTGCCTTTTCGCTGATAATCAACGAGCGGCCCATCAAAATCGGCGTCCTCGACGATGGCTTTCAACTCCTCTTCTCCCATTGTCTCCACATCCTTCTTTCCGCTCCACGGCTCAATCTTCCAGCCCGCTTTGCTGTCGTAGGCGCTGATCCCGGTCATTCCCTGAAACGTAATCTCCTGCCGCACCAGGTTCGTGCGTTTGTTTTCCTGAACAAAGACAGCTTCAAACCCGCCTCCGCCAGTATATTTTCCGGTGCGACGCAGAGTTTTAATAGCTTCGATCTTTTCCTTTCCACCGATGGTCCCGATGTATTTGGCAATGATCTCGTCAGCGGTTTGGGCCGCGACAGGCGCGGTGAGAATTAACAGGGACGCTATTCTCAGCAGGAATCCACACATGGTCTTCTCCGTGCTTTTTCGACTCTTGGGATTGGCCGGCGATTAAGCCTTCGAAGCGCTCCGAGCCAATACGCGTCGGCCATGCATAGCGAAATCCTCAATAAAATGGACGTCAAAGCGCAGTATTATACATCTAATGTGCCATCCTGCTGCGCGCGGCCCGCCTGGGCCGGGTGAGAGTACTAAGGGCTGGCGCAAGAATAACTTCACATTCTGCTGCTGGCCCCCAGGCGCGACGGTGCTCGCGCCAAAATGTGAAGTTATTCTTGCGCCAGCCCTAGGAGTGGAATGACCAGAACAGTATCCACAGACCGCGGCAAAAGACACCCCCCGCAACCCGGCGAAAACGCGGTAGCCCCTATCGCTCCACTCAATAGGGCGCGGTGCCCTGTCGGACCACCACACTAGCGCAATTCCGGCCAATGAGTGCTCCTAGGCAAGCCGCAGGACAGCTTCCGAGATCTGGGGTCACTTTCAGTCCTCAAACTCGATTTGCCCCCGGATTTCCCCCGCAGGGAAGTTCGAAGTATGTATATTGGCATACGCGTTGCGGCTTCGGAGCACCCGCAAGAAGCCTGCGAAGTCTCCAGGATGCACGCCCTGCGTTGCAGGTCCTATGATATCAGCAGCAACGATGGTTCCGGTGACCGTGCCGCCCGACGCAGGACAAGCCGGTTTGCCTCCACCCCCGCACAGAAATGCCATCACGCCTCCACTTACGCCTCGCTGCCCGATGTGAATGTGCGAGGCTGTAGCTGGAGCCGAGAGACCAGAAAAGGTGAGGCTGTAGGTAAGCATCGTCCCAGCCTGGTCCAGCGTTGCCGTAAAATCAGCCTTCCCGTCGGACAATATCGCGGGCACCTCTTGAAACCCCGTTAGCCTTGCTGAGATCTTGTCGTTATCGTGGTCCTCGTGATCGCCTTTCGCCGGCATCACGGGAATCATGACCGCGAGCAAGAGGCAGAGAAGAATCGGTCTACGCATACTCGTATTCTCCTTGGATCTATTGATTCTCAGGTTGAACCATTCCTCGGAGGGGTCGGAGGGATTACATCCTTCTCGGACCGGAGAATTCACGGGGGCACTATCAGCCGGCGAAGAGAGATAGGCGCTACAAGTGGTCCAAGATTGGTTTAAAAGTATCACAACAGCAGGCGTAACGGTAGCTCTGAGATCAGCAACGCGCACGTCAAACAAATGGATTGACGAAAAACTCCCTTCGCTCAAGGTGTGCGATTATAATCGCGTCGAGGCATACGAACCCGCAACAGTTTAGAGGGTTCGAGGAGCACGCCGTGAGGATCACCGAGATCCAGTCGGCGGGGCTGCGACATCACACGCCGGCGGGTGGGTGGACGAACAAGAGCTGGTCCATTGCCGTGGGGGGAAAAGCCGGAGCGTTGGATCATTCGTCCATGTCGGTGCTGGATTCTGGGAGAGTGATTGCCATGACTGCAATTTCGCGACGTTCACTGCTCAACATGCTGCCTGCCATCTTAATGGCCTCAAACGCAAGGCGCGGTTTTCCCGCTCCCAAGAAAGTCATAGTGGGGGCGCATCCGTGGGTATATGCCGCCAATCAACCGCACAACGACATTACGCCCATTCTCGAGAGCATCTTCGAGGACATGAGCTACGCCGGAATGGACGCGATCGAGCTCATGGATAACGCGCTGCGACCCGAGGACTCCGTCAGTCGCATTCGGGATCTATCGCAAAAGTACCGGTTGCCTGTCTTGGGGACGTCGTACGGGGCCAATCTATGGAAGCGGGAAGATCATGAGGCGATTCTCAAGGAGATCACGGTTGTGATTGAGCGCCTGAGTAAATTAGGAGGCCGGACACTGGGCACTTCGGTCGGCAACGCGGGCAGTCCGAAGACTCCAGAGCAGCTCGACGCTCAGGCGGAGGTCCTGCGCAGGATCATCGCGATTAGCGACGACAACGGAGTCGTCCTTAACCTGCACAATCATATCTATGAAGTCGCTGACAACGAGCACGATCTGAAGGGAACAATCCAACGCATACCGACTGTCAAGCTCGGGCCGGACCTGGACTGGCTTCGCGGTGCCGGAGTAGATCCTCTCGACTTCATTCATCGTTATGGAAACCGCATCGTGTTTGCGCACCTGCGCGACCGCAAAGCAGACGGCAAGTGGTCGGAGGCGATGGGAGAAGGGAATACCGACTTTGCGTCAATCGGAAAATCCCTTCACGAGCTGAATTTCTCAGGGGACCTGGTGATCGAGCTTGCGCATCCCGCCGGGCTTCAACTCACGCGACCCCTGCGCGACAGCCTGAAAATGAGCCGCAGCTTCGTCAGGGACGTGATGGGTTACTAACGGCGCACGATTACCATTACTCTTGAATGCAGCATTTGGGCGCCGCTCTCCAACTTCACAGGACCTGCTACGAAACAACTATGATTGACAGGGGACCTCCTATCGGGACCTACTGGTCATCCGAGCGGAGAGGTCTTCACGAGGCTATTTAGCCTAGGAGCCAAACTCGCGGAGTCATAACTCAGCCGAGCCACCAAGGAACCAAAACCTATAGGAGAACCCATGAAGAGAGCCCTGATTCCCGCTTTGGTTTTGCTGATGTTGGCCCCAGCCTACCCCGTCGCCAAAACTCTCGAGATGTATGTGATCGACACAGAGGGCGGCAAGGCGCTGCTGGTTGTCTCCCCTTCTGGCCAGAGTATGCTGATCGACTGCGGCTTCCCGGGCTTCAATGGCCGCGACGCAATACGGATAGAAGAAGCCGCCAAAGCAGCAGGCGTCAAAAGACTTGATTTCCTGGTTGTCACCCACTACGACTCTGATCACGTGGACAATGTCCCTGCGGTTGTTGCCAAGTTGCCCGCCACGAATTTCGTGGATCACGGGCCTTCGGTGACCGATAACCCACGAAGGGCCAAGGCTGTCGCCGCATACCTGGATTTGGCAGCGAAGGCCCGCCGCATTGTGGTTGCGCCTGGGGACAAAATCCCCTTCAAAGGTTTAGAAGTGCTGGTGCTGACCTCGGCAGGCAGGGCAATCAAGACGCCTGTGAAGGGCGGCGGTGGGCCCAATCTGTTCTGTGCGCAGGTCCCGGCCAAAGAGCCGGATACAACAGAGAACGCACAGTCTCTTGGCCTGTTATTCACATTCGGAAAATTCCGAATGGTCGACCTCGGCGACCTCAGCTGGAACAAGGAACTCGAACTCGTATGTCCCAACAACCCCGTCGGGAAGGTGGATTTACTCATGATCAGCTATCACGGAGCAGATGCCGCAAACTCCCCGGCGCTCATCCACTCTCTGGGCCCCCTGGTGACGATCATGGACAATGGGGCGAAGAAGACCGGTTCGCCAAGCGTATTAAAGACAATCAAGGCATCACCGGGACTGCAGGCGGCCTATCAATTACACTGGTCCGCCAACGCTCCGGATGATAACCCTCCGGATGATTTCATAGCCAATTTGCAGGTTCCTCCGGACGGCGAGTGGATCAAAGTGTCGGCGAGGAAGGATGGATCCTTTACGGTAACGAACGCTCGGGACAACAGTTCAAAGTCGTTCAAGCGATGAGAGGGGCGGGGAACAGGTCGAGGAGGGCTTCGGAAGGTGGCGGCTCGCCGCCGCTTCGCGTGCCTTGCGTCGCTTTATACATGGCTACATGAGTGCGCGGCATAAGAATCGAACCGCGAAGACCTCTAAGGGCTGGCGCAAGAATAACTTCACATTTTGCTGCTGGCCCCCAGGCCCGCTGGCGAGGCGCGAGCGACGAGCTATACCGGGGTGGTATGTGAGGAGCGAGCAACAAAGGCAGCGGGCCTGCGGGCCGCAGCCTGAAAGGGCGCGACGGTGCTCGCGCCAAAATGTGAATTTATTCTTGCGCCAGCCCTAAGACTTCAAAGATACGGACGCGAACGAGCATCGAGAAAAGGGTCGGCGGGATGTGCTCCTTCACGGGGCCGGCGCTCCGCGCTGCGGCATCATTGCCCAGGTTCCGCGGGAAAACGCGTTGCCCACCGGCTGCGAGTCGTCGAGAGCGACCTTCTCACCTAAGCGTCGCGCAGGAGCCGGGCATAATCGGAATCGGAAGGTTCGCATGGAGATGCTCCTGGCTTGCCTATTGAGCCTGACCCTGACGTCGTGCGCGGAACGCGGTCAAACGGTCAATCCGCCTTCCGGCCGTGTTTTCAACTCGTCCGACCTCATCCCATTGCTCGCGAAGAGCCTCGAGGAGCCTGTTGTACGCGGTTTGTTTTTGCGGCTGAACCAGGGGCAAGAGCCTGACGCCCATGTCTCCGGAAATGCTCTCGTAGGTGAATCCCGCATGTACTTTTTCCCCTCCGCCGGAGTCATCGTATGCGCCACCGATTTTTCCGGCGAGGGGCAGCGAATAGGAAACGTGACGCTGGTCGGCAAGACAAGAAAAGTGGTTCTCGACGGGCGGGAGTATGCTGTCCAAGCGTTTCGGGGGTCGTTGCCTCTAGCATTGAAGTGGGGAGAGTCGCGCGCCGACATCCACAAACGTCTGGGGCGCCCCACGATGAGCAACGAAGGCATCGGCCTCAGCGACCGTCCGAAGTCCCCCATTCAGGAAACACGGGACGCAGACGAATTCCAGGAGGGTGACCTGATCATACGCCTGATCTATACAGATCCGCTTGAGGGCGCAAGTTTCCTGGAGGAGATCCACCTCCAGCGGATCACAGTCGGAAACGGCCGCAAAGATGTGCCGCGCATCCGGAAATGAGATTGCGTCAGTTGGCCAGTGGAGGTCCTTTGGGCACCAGAATCGTGGGCGCTGCCGGGTACGCATGTCTCCTGGCGCTAAACTTTGCCATGAGATACTCACCCATGTGAATCGGGCCTGAAATGGTATCGCCGGAAACTGTGCCCGCGAAAGTGAATATGATTGAATCGCCGGTGCCGCGTTCCGAGGTGGCGCTTCGGAGTACTACCTTTTCGCCGTCGATGATGCCGTACATGTCGCGGGTCAAAAAGTCGCCCTTGTGCGTACCTTGAATCCGGTTCCCATTCTGTTCGATGAACAGCACGTGTTCGCTCTTGCTGTTGTAGAACTCGACCGTTGTATCCCAGCGGCCAGTAAGATTGGCAACCGGTTCCTTCAGAGGAGGCTTTGGGCTCCGCTTTTGGGACAGGACCTCACAGATGCGGTCCGCGACTATTTTTTCCTGGCCCGGCTGCATCTGCCAGGGCGTCACGGAAATGCTGGTCGTATCGGCCGCAGTTTCGTCTGAGGGGCGGCCGCCGCCGGCGCCGAGTGCGATTCTCGGCCTGGTTCTGGCCATTTCTTCGGCCGCCTCCTCACCGGTGATGTTCAGTTTGTCCGGATTCCAGGAAATGATCAGCGAGGGACTGCGATTGTTCAGCCCGCTTGGCTCGCGGATCGCGGTCGTTACTCCCTCGATTTTGGTAACTTGCCGGGAAATGGTGTCGAGCCAGGACAACCACATCTGCCATTCCGCCTTGTGGTCGCGCTTGATCCAGGCCTCGACGGCCGCGAGCATTCCCATGGTTTCCTCGCGGCCGACTTTGTTGTCGCGTCCCGGGCCGTGATGCGGGGAACTCGCCTGCCATGCCGACTGGAGGATGTCTTTGCGGCCGAGCAATAATCCGGCGCATTGCGGCCCTCGGATCGCCTTCCCTCCGCTGTAGGCAACGATGTCGGCGCCCCGCTGAAGGTGAACGTTTGGGATCGTGAGTATCTCCGCGGCCGCATCCACCAGAATCGGAACGTTCTTCGGTTTGGCAATCCTGGCGATCGCTTCGAGCGAGAGCGGTCCCGTGACCGACTGGCCGCCGCTCTGGATATAAATCAGGGCTGTCCTTGGGTTCAGCGCCGCGTCCAGCTCTTCCAGGGTGTCGATCATTACTACCTTTACCCCGATGTTGCGTATCGCGTGATCGTAAACGCTCCGAGACGATCTGGGGATTACCACCTCGGTCTTGTCCAGATCGCTCAGGTCCGGGATGCGGATCAGCTTTTCGGGATTGCCGCCCGCCACGCAGGCTGCCGTCACATGCTTGAGTCCTGCCGCGCAACCGGCCGAGACCATGCCCCACTCGGCTCCGGTAAGCTCTGCCAGGCGTCTCCCGACCGCTTCCGCCAATTCGTCGAGCTGCACATTCTGCAGGGCGGCAGATTCCACTGCGGCCCTGCACTCGGGTACCTCGACCGAAGCTCCGATGATGGTGAAGGTTCCGCGGCAGTTGATCACAGGTTCAACGCCTATGGACTGGTAGATGCGCGGCCCGGGGACCACAGGACCCTCTACTGCCGTCACGGCATCGGCTGCGCTCCAAAGGGTCGCGGGCAGGGCGAGCAGGCTTCCCGTCTGAAGCATTTCCCGCCGGGTTAAGCCGCTGGGCGGCGAGGATTGCGGCTTTCTTTCTGGAATATCAGACATGTCTCCTCCTGATGAGTTCGGATTCAATGCACGCGCGGGGCCGGCGCTGTATCTCCTCACCCACTCATTTCACGGCCTCTTCTAGCAAGAGTTCCAGGAGATTGCACTACCGATTCGGGACGCCTGATTATACGCTTATCCGCATTGGAGGGATCAGGCTATTGTTCGCCGTGCCGGCGTGACTTTTTCCTTGTGCCCCAAAAAGAAAAGCCCTATAGATCAAGCGAATCCTGTATTTCTTTCCAAGAGGCTCCTTGGGCACCACCCTCAAGAGTTCGTCGCGGTTATTTCAGGAGGTCAGGACTATGATTTCAAATTCATCTTTTTTGCGGGCGGCCTGCTTGTGTGCTGCCGTGATGTTCGCAGGCGTTTTTCTCCTGCAAAGCGTCACGGCGCAGACTTTCACACTAAGCAAGGAACAACTGATCAAGTACACGGCAAAGGCCGAGTTCGAGCGCTTCCCGGACGGGAGACCCAAAGTCCCGGATGAGCTTCTGGAGAGGTTGAAGCCGCTCTGTGCCGAAGAAGTCCTCGCCGTACTCCAGAGTAAGGGCTTTACGAACCAGTTCGACGGCGGCAACTGGAAAGTGCTGCACGAGGGAAGAAAACTGGTCGGCCGCGCGG
>DASQID010000711.1:0-12117 GCA_035631775.1 Acidobacteriota bacterium | reverse complement strand
CGAGGTCCTTGATGAGACCGTGGGTTTTGTCCGCTCAAACCCGTCGTTCAGACAAATCGACCTTGTGGTTCGAAAATGCGAAGGGGAACTCCGGATCTCCGGAAACAGCGTCACGCTGGGGCAGCTCTTCCTCAATCTTCTAATCAACGCCTGTCAGGTGCAGCCCGACGGCGGACAGGTGCAGATTGCCTCCCTACGCGAGCAGGAGCACGCTGTTGTGCTGGTGGCGGACTGCGGGCCGGGCATACCAATAGAATCCCTGCCAAAGCTGTTCGAGCCCTTCTTTTCCACGCGTGGCTCGACGGGCCTGGGCCTGTTCGTGTGCCACGGAATTGTTGAGGAGCATAGGGGCAAGATCACCGTGCAAAACCGGCTGGGTGGAGGGGCCCTCTTTCATCTCGAGTTCCCAATTGAGATCGAAGAGGAGTCATACCCCATCACCATGAAAAGTGCGGGGAACACACAATGAAAAGCTCCGGAACGGTCTTGATCGTTGATGACGAGCCCTATGTGCGTGATTCCCTCGCGACGGTTCTGCGGCGTGCCAGTTACAGAGTACAGACCGCCTCCAGCGTGCAGGAGGCACTGCGCCCGGGGACACTCGAGGGTATCGATGCGGTAATAACGGACCTTCGCATGCCCGGCCAGGACGGCCTCAAGCTCCTCTGCAAGCTTACAGAAAGTATTGCCGGCCTTCCTGTGATTGTGCTGACCGGGCACGGTACGGTTCCGTCAGCGGTCGAATGCATGAAGGCCGGAGCCTACGATTATCTTCTGAAGCCCGTTCGTCCTGAAGTTCTGGAGCTCGTTCTCGAACACGCCCTGCGCGAAAGCACAATGCGGCGAGAGCTCGAATACCTGCGCTCGCGTGGGGAACGGGGTCCGGCTCCCCGCCGTCCGATCGGGGTGAGCGCAGGCTGGAAGAAGGTGATCGAGATGATCGAGCTTGCGGCTGCTGCCGACACCACTGTGCTGCTGCTCGGCGAAACGGGCACCGGCAAGGAGGAGGCCGCCCAGCTGCTGCATTGGAGCAGCCCGAGGGCTAAGGGGCCGCTGGTACGGGTGAACTGCGCTGCGGTTTCTCTTGACCTGTTCGAGAGTGAGTTCTTCGGACATAAACGCGGTGCCTTTACAGGAGCCGAATCAGACCGCGAGGGCCGATTCCGTGTGGCGCATCGGGGCACCCTGTTCATGGACGAAATCAGCTCCATGCCGGAGCCGGCACAGGCGAAGGTGCTGAGGGTACTCCAGGATGGCGTCTTCGAACGTCTGGGAGAGAGTCATCCAACAGCGGTCGATGTGCGGCTTGTGACAGCGAGTAACATCGATCTTCAAGCGGAGGTTGAGGCCGGGCGCTTCAGACGCGATCTCTTCTATCGAATAAACGTTATGACCATCTACATTCCGCCCCTGAGAGAACGGCGCGAAGACATTCTGGTGCTGGCGGAGGCATTCCTGAAGGAGTTTGCCAAGCGGTTTGCGAGGCGCGTGCTCTCATTTCACCCGGACACCACGGCCATACTGGAGGCCTATCACTGGCCGGGCAACGTGCGCGAATTGCGCAACGCCGTCGAAAGGGCAGTTCTGCTGGAGAGAAGCGAGCAAATTCTCCCATCGAGCCTTCCCATCAACGCACATCAGAGCCCGCCCATTGACGGAAGGCGGGAGCTGAATCTGCGTTCCGCCCTCGCGGCGGAAGAGCGCCGAACGCTGATCGAGGCATTGGATCAGGCACGCGGCGTCCGCCGCGAGGCGGCAAGGTTGCTCGGCGTTGACGCGAGGAACCTCGGTTATTTCCTCCGCAAGCACGGCCTGGAAAAGAGGGAGGGCAAATGAAGTGCCTGGAGGGGGGTGTCTCTTCCAGACCCTCCGATTCGCATTTTCGGGCTTCCATCAAGAACCGGTTCTCCCGGAAGAATCGAATCCCAGGACCTGAAACAATCCTGTTCTCTCTACCGTTCCTGTTATTTATCGTTTCAGCCTGCGGCTCGCGGCCGCCCAAGGGGGCCGGTGCTGCTCCCGCCCAAGAACAGGCGTCGTCCGTGGCCGGCGAATCCAGCGATCTCTTTGCTGATATTACTGCGCTTTCCGGGATTGATTTCATTCATTTCAACGATGCCTCACGCCATCGCTACCTTCCCGAGACCATGGGATCAGGAGCAGCTTTTTTTGACTATGACGGCGACGGCCGGCCTGACCTCTACATCGTCAACGGGGCTCCGCTGGCGGGCGATCGATCCTTGGCTCGCTCTGGAATCCTCTACAGGAACCTCGACGGAGTACATTTCCAGGACGTGACCCGAGCCGCGGGCCTCGACCAGCCGTTTTATGGAATGGGAGTGGCAGTAGGTGACTTCGACAATGACGGCCACATTGACTTATTCGTCTCCGGCATTGGTGCCGATCACCTCTATCGGAATCGGGGCGACGGTACCTTCGAGGACGTCACCACACGGATGGGGCTGTCCGATGTCGGATTCGGATCCAGTGCGGCTTTTCTGGACTACGATCGCGACGGCTATCTGGATCTGTTCATCGGGCGCTACGTTCAATGGAGTCTCGATACGGACATCCCATGCACTATTGACAGAGTGCGGCGGATCTACTGCACGCCCGAGGTGTACAAGGGGCAGAGCAACCGGCTTTACAGGAACCTTGGCGGAAAACGATTTGCTGATGTCACCCGAAGCTGCGGAATCTATCGGCCGGAGGGAAAGACACTGGGTGTGGTCGTCTTCGATCAGAACCGTGACGGCTGGCCCGATCTTGCAATTGCCAACGACACGGTGCGCAATTTCCTTTTCATCAACAATCACGACGGCACGTTCAGCGAAACCGGGCTTGTGGCTGGGATTGCTTACAGCGAGTCAGGGGCGACGCGCGGCGGGATGGGAATCGATGCGGGTGATCTTGACGGCAGCGGTTTTGATGATGTCGTGATAGGCAACTTTGCCGGGGAGATGACGGCATTGTACCGGCGAAACGCGAAGGGGTACTTCATCGATGAGGCTGCGCAGGCCGGGATTGGAGTTCCAACGCTCATGACCCTGGCATTCGGCACCCTGCTCATTGATCTGGACAACGATGGCCGCCTCGACGTTGCCATTGTGAACGGACACATCGAGCCTGATGTGGCAGGCTTTCACCCAGGGCAAACGTATGCTCAACCTATGCAACTCTTCCACAATGAGGGGAATGGCCATTTTACGCCGTTCAATCGAGCGAAGGGCGGCGTATTGGATAGGCCCCTGGTAGGACGCGGCCTCGCCGCGGCAGACATCGACGGTGATGGCGACCTGGATCTGATTGTTACTCAAAACGGCGGCAAGGCTGTCTTGCTCAGGAATGACTCTCCGGCCCAATCGTGGATTCGAATTCAGCTCGTGGGGAAGACCAGCAACCGAACCGGCTATGGAGCAGTTGTGCGGGCGGTAGCCGGTGGACAGACCTGGACGCGAATGCTGGCCTCCGGGAGGTCTTACCTCTCCGCGTGTGAGCCCGTTCTCACAATAGGACTGGGCAAGGTTTCGAGGCTTGATCGTCTGGAAATCATCTGGCCTTCAGGCACACGGCAGGTCGTTGTCAATCCACAGCTGAACAGGTTTCTCACCATTGAGGAGTCGACTTCTAACTGAAAATCTGCCTCCATCGGATCCGGTCGGAATTTCATGCGGGAGTCGTTGAGTCGGGAGATTCGTATGAAAGTTATTCTCGATCTCTGTGTCGTGCCGCTCGGCGTCGGTGTGAGCCTGAGCAGGTATATTGCCGCATGCGAGAAGATTTTAACGCAGGCAGGGTTGAAGACGCAGCTGCACGCATATGGCACGAACATCGAAGGCGAGTGGGATGAAGTTCTGGCAGCGGTAAAACGGTGCCATGAGACCCTTCACGAAATGGGAGTGCCACGTATCAGCAGCACGATCAGGTTGGGCACACGTGTCGACCGTATCCAGACCATGGAAGATAAGATCCGCAGCGTTCAGTCGATTGTGGATTAGGGACACGCAGTTTTTCGGTACTGACCGGGTTCATGTGCGGGGGTCATCGGACTCCCCCGGTTGCGGCCTCTGGCCGCGACGCGCGCCGGTCTGATGACCGGCGGCACACGAGATTTCCGGCCTGAAGCCTAGCCCATGGAGTTTCGCCTTCGGGCTACCTTCACGGCGTCCCTGTGGGACGCAAAACGGCAATATGCCGGCGTCTGGGTTGAAGCCCTAGCCCACATGTGAACAGGGAGCAAAGTCAGGGTGCTCCAGCGCCGGCGGGTGGTCGCGCGTTTGTAATGCCTTTTCCTTCCTCAATCGTAATGAACTGATTGACCGCGACGTTAGCCAGGTGTTGTTTCGTCCCGCTGGGCCACTCGATGTCGATACCATTCACCTTGGTGTCCTTCCCGAGACCAAAAGTCAGCGGGAGGTCACTCTGTGAGCAATAGCTCGATCCGGATCGAATCATTCCCCATTGCTTGCCGGAGGAGCTTTCTACCCGGACAACTGCGCCGATTCCATCACGGTTTGACTTGGTTCCTACCGTCCGGATGCAGATCCAATTGTTCCGGTTTCCTCCGTCGTTCCGGAGCAGGTAGGCAGGTCCATTGTTGGTCGAAATCAGGATATCGAGGTCGCCGTCATGATCAATGTCTGCGTAGGCGGCTCCCCGCGCCACGATGGGGCGGTGGAAATCGGGACCTACGGAGCCAGAAACATCTGCAAATTTCCTTTGGCCCAAGTTACGGAAGAGTAGGGGTGGCTCTTTGTATTGGACCTTTGGCTGTATGCGGCCTATTTCGTCCTCGATATGGCCATTGGCCGCAAATATATCCGGATGCCCGTCCAGATCATAGTCGAAGAAGAAGACGCCAAAGGCCAGCGACAAGAGGCTGGCTCGTCCGACGGTCGAGGATGGAGCCTCATCGACAAACAGCCCCGTTCCCTCGTTGTGATATAGGCCGAGCATCTGGTTTGAGAAATTGCCGACCAACAGGTCGGGGCGCCCGGAGTGATCGTAGTCCGCGGAGTCTGCGCCCATGGCGCCGCGTGCCGCGCCATCCTCTCCGTATGCCACTCCTGCCGCCATGCCCTCATCGCTAAACGTCCCGTCCTTATTGTTGCGATAGAGTCTGTTAGGCTGCGTGTCGTTCGATACGAAGATGTCCGGCCAGCCGTCACCGTTATAGTCAAAAACCGTCACCCCCAGGGACTTGCTGGTGGAATCGGCGATTCCGGCCTTCTGGCTGACGTCCTCAAACTTCGAGTTGCCGAGATTGTGATAAAGCTTGCAGGAAGTTCCCTTGTAGGATTCCGGGGTACAGTAGGACTTTGTCGTGCCGTCCAGCGAGCACCAAAGGTCACCCTTCACAGTCCACTGCACGTAGTTGGCAACGAACAGATCGAGCTTGCCATCCCTGTCGTAGTCGAGCCATGCCGCACTCGTCCCGAAATTCGCATTATCGATGCCGCTCGTCTTGGTGACATCCCTGAATTTACCGCCCCCCTCATTGTGGAAGAGGTGATCGCCCTCGAGAGCGGTGATGTACACATCATCCCGGCCATCGTTGTCGTAATCGCCGATGGCTACCCCGAATCCGTACAATTCTACGTCCAGGCCGCTTCCTGCCGTAATGTTTGTGAATGTGCTGTTCCTGTTGTTGCGGTACAGCGCGAGCAGCGTTTTCCGTCCACGCGGCGTCCAGTCTTTCCCATTGATGAGCAGAATATCCGGCCAGCCGTCGCCGTCAGCGTCGAGGAAGGCACAGCCCGATCCCAGGGTCTCCGGAAGATACTTCTTGCCGGTCTTACCGCTGTTCTGGACGAATTTAATGCCGGCAGGAACTGTTATGTCGGTGAACCTTACCTCAGGTGGTAGAGCGGTCACCACAATTGCAGTTACGAGAACCGCAGTGACCAATGAGAATAGTCTCACTTTGAACCTCCGGTAACAGTTATCTCAACTGGGCAACAAGGAGCCGCGACAATAGCTGTGAGAGCCGGTTACTGTGGAATTCTCAGCCGAAATGACTCTCAGAGTTCCTTGGCACCTTGGGATCTCCGCGACGGCCTTCTTCTTGAGCGCCAACACGCTTGGATGCCAAGAGCCTAAGGTCTGGCGCAAGAATAAATTCACATTTTGGCGCGAGCACCGTCGCAGATGCCCGCCCGCCGCCGCGCCTGGGGGCCAGCAGCAAAATGTGAAGTTATTCTTGCGCCAGCCCTAAGGCTGTGCGCTCCGCGCTGCAGCCGGCGCCTGCGCCTCCACCCGCCGCGTACCACGCTCCAAGGCAAGCTTGTTGCCTTCGGCGGCAGAGGCACCCTCAAGGGTTATGCTCTCGTGATCGTGAATCGACTGGCGTTCGTTATTGTTTTCAGGGCTGACCAACCGCGGTTTGGCCGTAATCGCTTGTGCGGATTCTTCCGCCTTAAAGCGTCTGAATAAAGCCTCCTCGTGATTGACTTTGTCCTTGTCTCCCAATCCTCGCCAGCAGAGCATCGCCGTGTAGTGCATCTGTAGGTCCTCGGGATCCACCTGGCAGACCCGATCGAGCACACTGAGGGCCTCACGATACTCCCGCTTCAGGAAGAGCATGCGAGCCATCTGATTCAAGACGACACGGTCCCTGGGATACTTTGACTCGGCGATCCTAAGAGAGGCGAGGGCCGCGTCATAATCGCCGTCCGCTTTTTCCACCATGGCCTTGAAAAAATAGATTCTGCCGAGCCCGGGATTTATCTCCTGCGCCTTATGAAGGTACGGTTTCGCGGCATCGGTCTCCCCTTCCTGGATCAGGGCGCGCGCAACGTTTATCCAGCCATCCGCATAGCCGGGCTCGGCCTCCGATACCTTCTTAAACGCATACTCGGCGCCCTTAAGGTCTCCCTGAAGGAAAAGTCCGATGCCCCAATCATTCCACCGCTCCCGGTCTTGACCCTTTACCACAGGATTCCAGTTGGTTGCGTCGCCCAGTTCCACATTGACCTGGCTCTGCGCCAGGGTCACGATCGGCAGATTGGGGATTGCTCCCTTGATCTCTCCTGACACGTTCTCCGGAATGTTCTTCGTGTCGAAGGAATATTCGAGATTGTTGTAGCTTTTTGTCACCAAGGACGGATCCTGGCCCGCCTTCGGCTGGCCGGCATAGGCCCATTGTGTGAAGTACCACATGAATTTGCGGTAGTTTAACTTGGCCGTGAGAGTGATCGGCCCCTTTGCATTCTTGGGTATCTTCACAAGATAATGAGCAACGTCTGCGGCACCGGGCGGGATCAAGCGTACGTAAAGGACGCTGCGCGCCTGCCAGGCATTGCGCTTGTTGATCATGTTCCCCTGCCCATCGAGCTGATATGATCGGTAGAAATGCGCGCCCGGCTCGACGGGTCCCTTTCCGTCGTCAAGCACCTTGCCGCTCCAGAAAATCACCTTTCCGTCGGCGTCCTTGCCCTGTAGTTCCAGCCAGACGTCAAAGGCATCCACGGTGCCGCCCGGGAAGAAGTGGCCGATCTTGCGAGTGCGCACCACGACGTCTACACGTGTAGTAGAACCCGGAACAAGCTTGGTCGCGGCGTGGTCAATGGGAGCGGCCACCTTGCCCACTTCGCGGATCACAACCGGACCAGTGCTCTCCGCCTCCTCGCCGACGGCGAATGTGGACATGGCTTGCGGCCCTTCGCTGGCGCGTCGCACCATCTGGGTCTGCCCCCTCTGTTCATCAACCGGAGACATGGCGAAGACGTCTACTGAAATGAAGCCCGATTTGAGGAACTGTTCAATTGTGTCCAATTGAACGGTGTCACGATTTACGAAGGGAACTGCAGTGTTGGCGCCGGGAAAGCGATGCGAGTGCACCTTGCCGCCGATATTTCCAGGATCCTGTGAGTCCACCAGGGGCATATGGCATTCGGCGCAATTCTGGGATTGGGCGGGATAATAGAAAGAGCGCGCCCCCTGCCCGGAAACACCACTGGCCTGCCAGTTGTCGTACTCATTGAACCCTCGAAACCAACGATAGTTATTCACGGGAACGTCAAGATGGACCTTGTGACAGGCGGCGCAGAATTCTGCTGAGCCCGCACCACGCATGAACGGCTTCAGGAATGTTTTTTTGTGCGGAGCCGGATTCAGATATGTCAGGAAATGGTCCACGGCATGCATGAATGGATTCTTGCTCGTGGCCAGTTCGTGCAGAGGAGGGTATTCGATCGTGAAATCGCCGTTCCCCATCGAACTTGCCACGTGGGTGATGGCATGGCACGAAGTGCAGGCCAGGCCCGCACGCGCCTCGGGGGTGTCGATCTGCTCCTTAATCGGCCGTTCAAATCGGCCGTTGAAGAAGACCGCGTGGTCGTGACATCCCGCACACCACTTGCTGGGACGGGTGCCGATGGTGTCCTGCATGTACTCAATTGATTTGCGGTAAAACTGGTTGTTGAATGAGGCGAAATGATGAGCGGAACTCTTCCACTGCTTGTAGATGTCCTTGTGACATTCTCCGCACGTTGCAGAATCCATGAAAAAGTTGGACGGGATAATTCCGCCGACGTTCGTTTTCGCGGATGATGGAAAAAACGGGGATTGGGACCCGCCCCCTTCGCCATTCATGGAGATTGGGGCCGTCATCGGATTTGCGATCCTGTTATCAGGGTCCGGGTAGAGCTTCCGGTACAGGCCGGTTGAAGCGGGAAAAAGCACCAGCAGCACAAGGGACCAGGCAAATGCGTTGCGGAAGGTGCGCCACCCCCCCAAATCCTCGGAGGCCCTGCGCCAGGCATATGGGATGAGTGCCAACAGGCCAAGGGACGCTGTGCCTATGTGCGTCCACAATATCCAACGATAAGGCGTCGTGTTCCCGAAATAAAGCAAGACGGCTGCGGCGATGGCCGACAGAAGAAAAAACACCAATGGCAGGCCGATCCCTCTCCTGAACTCGGGATGTCTCCTGAGCAATATCAATAGCCCGAGCACCAGCGCTGTTCCCAACCCCAGGTGGAACATCAGGTTCGTCATGTAGAAGATCGTGGGGGAGGCGAACGCCGAAATGTAAGCGGTGTTCACCAGCAGTACAATGAAGAAAAACGCCACTGCCTTAGCGAGCTTGGTGTTGCTCATCTCTGCCTCCAGCCTTTGCGCTACTTGGCGTCTTCCATGCCATGGCTCCTGCGGGCCACGGAAATGACACGGACGACCCAATTACGCGCAGTCGGCACACCGGTCTATTTACTCGCCTGCTCTGCCAGGGGCCTCAGCAAAGACAAAGCAGGTCGGATGCAATATTGCTTCAGATAGCGACTGTGCCTCTTGTCGCTCGGATATCGTTGCGGGGGGAAGTACGGATATTGAGTCATGCCGTGAAACGGCAGTGGCTCCACTGACTGCGAAAATGCCGTATTGGCGTCCGCATCCTTGGCCCAACCGTCCACGAAGAGCAGAAAATCGCGCCGCCAACCATTCCCGACTGGCGGCAGGTCCCGAGACGGGAAGAGGAGCCGCAGTTCGTCACCGGAACCCATGATTACCATCCGGTCGTCGATGGACTCCAGCAACGGCAGCACGTCTCCGTAGCGCGTATATTTCCCTGGCGTCGGGTTCCACATCGAAACAGGCATACATCGGGAGTAGTCGAATGATTCCGGCTGCTCCCGCTGCGGATCGATCGTAGGCTGCGAAAAGCCGCGGAAGTGTAGATCTGCTGAAGCGGCGTTCATCCGGGTAATTCGGACGCTGGGCTCTGCGGTGTCCTCACTGAGGAAGACTTCGTCCCAATAGACGCAAAGATTCGTGACAATCCTCACCTCGCGCGATGAGGACAAAAACTTGCCGGTCAGGTCAACCGCAATAGTCTTCGGCTTGCCGGCAGGGATGCCCATGTCTTCAATCACGGTCTGCCATTGTCCGGACCGGTTTTTCACCTGCAAATAGGGAAGGACGAGCCCACCCTTCCCTTCTTGAGCCGCTCTCAAGAAC
Source organism: Acidobacteriota bacterium (assembly GCA_035631775.1). GTDB lineage: Bacteria > Acidobacteriota > UBA6911 > UBA6911 > UBA6911 > DASQID01. Next base: position 2,163 of record DASQID010000711.1, on the reverse strand, counting down.
GTGCTGCCGTCAGCCCAATCCACCCAGCCGTTCAAGATTAAAACGGACTTGTTGCCGGCTGCGACCCTTCCGAAATCAAGATCCAGGCTATGCAACTCGGCTACGCCTGCATAGTCGCGCCGGAAACCGTCGGGATATGTTCCGTCTTTCCTCAGCAGCCGGGAGAGGACGTCCTGTTGCAGTTCGTCGCGTGCGGAGATCGGGTAGTGTCGTCGATACACCCCGAAGAGCCGGAATTCCGGAAAGGGAGGGCTCTTGAACTTATCATTGGTGTAGATTTCCTCGCGCGAAGGATGATCAACCGCGAGAAGCTCGATACGGTCGAGATAGGAAACTTCCCGCAACTCCTCCGTTATGCGAATCGCATACTGACCCTCGACCGGAACCATGGAATTCTCGGGTATCTGCACGTACTCGTCATGGTCAACCGGAAAGAACCTGCCATCGCCTGCGGATGCGCCGAGTGGAGCCACGCCCAGAACGTCCGTGATAAACTCGTAGCCTTTGCCGTTCCAGGAGAAGATCATCGGGCAGGAGCCTGAGAGGCGCTGCGCCTCGCGGTAGGCTTCTGTCTTGTTCACGGCGACCTTAGGTTGATTCTGGATAAGCCCGTTCGGCCAGGTGATGCGGACCGTATCGACCTCCCTGGAGGATTGCAGACCGAAGAGGAGGGGGACCCCTGCATAACGTTCCTTCTGATAGAAGCGCCCGGCCTTGACTTCGACTTTAGCACCGGGAGCCAGCTTGGGATTTTTCACGCCGGCGAGTGAGACTCGCAGCCAGCTGTTGGTGCAGAGTGTGGTGTTGGTGGCTAGATGCAGGTTCCCGTCCGCGGAGACATAAGCCACATCCGCCCGGCCGTCGCCATCGAAATCGTCAGCGATCACCGCCTGAGTCGGCCCAAAATCCCGCAGGCTCTTCAGGGTGAACTTTCCAGCACCCTGATTACGAAAGATGGCGCCCCCAATTATCAAATCCGCGAGTGCGCTGTTCTCGAGATCGCAAAATGCAATTGGACCGGAAGCAGAAGCCGGCGAGTTCATCTTCACAAGCTTGCCATTCTGGTTTGCGGCGAGCACAACGCCATCGGGGGTCACTGCTGCAAGATCAGTCCATCCATCATTGTTAAAGTCGTAGGCTGTGATGGAACTGGCGTTGGCGGGGATTACATCAAGGTTCATCGGTTCGTATTTGCCCATCAGCTTGTCGCGGTAGAGCACAGCGCTCCGATCCTGGTAGGTCACCACCAGATCGTTCCCGTTGGTATCCGCAACCAGGTCGTACGGTGCCGCGCTGAGCGCGCGGCCTGATACGAAGGGGAAGGAAGCCGTATAGTCTGCGAAGCCCGCCGCACCATTGTTTCTATAGAGTACCGACCTCTCGCCGACCAGGAACAAGTCGAGATCGTTGTCGTGGTCGAAGTCCATCCAGACTGCCTTTGTGAACCGGCCCGGAGGAAGTCGTACGGTTGATTTTCTGAAAATGCCTTTTTCGTTGACAAATAGAAATGCGCCTTCCTCCGTCAGTACGCACAGATCGGCCAGGCCATCATTATTGAAATCGCCGGGACTTATTGAGATGACACCTCTGATCTCTTCGAGGCATGTCTGCTCCACGGGGGTGACGCCACGCTTAAAGAACTTGATACCGTTAGAGGACCAAACGAGGAGATCCGGCTGCCCGTCACCGTCGGCGTCGAGCACTGCAAGCCCTGCCCCTGCGGGATCGGGTATCCTGATCAGCGTGTGGTCGGCGAAGCTGAGCTCGACCGGAGCGGTCGTTTCCGACCTGAGTTCAATTGTCTCGTAAATTTCGGCGTAGGGGCTCCAGTCGAGATCCTCAGGAATCGCAGCACCGGCCTGGCTTTTTTTGATCTCCTGAAACGAGGCAAGCTCACGGCTGGCATTCTCCTGCCGGTCGGAGGAGCGATAGGCGTTGTACAGCTGGAAGTGCGGACCCGCGAGGTTCGGATTCAACTTCGCGGCAGCCTCGAACTGTCTGAGGGCGTCGTCAGGCCGACCTGTCAGCTTGTACAAGACCCCAAGGTTGTAATGCGAAACCGGCTCATCGGGAACAAGGCGCACCATCTGCTCGAACTGCCGGACGGCGAGCTCATATCTGGATTCCCGCTTGTATTCGATCCCGAGATTGAACCACGTGTGA
>DASQID010000710.1:0-2945 GCA_035631775.1 Acidobacteriota bacterium | reverse complement strand
GACGCGCTCCGGTCTGATGACCGGCGCCACAGGACTTTTCTTTCAGCCCGAATGTTATTCTTGAGCGAGCCCTAAGACACGAAGACGCGAAGGAACGCCAGACTCCTTTTGAAAAGTTACTGGACGGGACGCAAAGTCGCTCATTTGGAAAAAAACGCTCCCACCGTGTCCCAGAGTCGTGCCGAACTGATTCCTCCAACCGAGAAGATGATGATTCCTTCCACACCTGTTCCTTGTATTTTGTCCAGAGTGCGAATCAGCTTTTGGGGCGGCAGGTAACCGGGCGGGACATTAGCGAGGAACTCGCTCAACCTCTTTTGCACGACTTCCCGATCCTTGGGGTCACGCAGGTAATCCGAAATTGTCTTTTCCAGAGCCGGAGCGTGATCACGCAGGCGGGGCGCCACCTTTTCAAACGCCACGCGGATCTCTTCGCGAGGGCCATCATTGCCGAGTAACTCACGCATCCTCGCCAGAGGTTCCCTCTCCTCGCTGAACAGGTCGAATGTCGCGACTCCAATCCAGAGATGCTGGTAATCTCCGGCCCACAATTTCTGACTCTCGATACTTTCCTGCAATAAATTCAGAAATGTCTCGAAATCGCCCGGGAAGTGACTTCGGTAGTCCATCGGCATGGCGTACTGCACCCAGGCTGCAAAACGCCTCCAATCCTGCCCGATGAACCGGCCGCTGTGAACAGGATCCTTGAAGACCGCGGCAGAGAATTCCATCCGAGGTTTTACCTTCTTGACCTCTTCACTGACCTGCCGCGCGAACTCCATTACCGCATTGACGCGATATTCGTAAAAGAAATAGTCAAGGTCGCGATTGCCGCCCGGAAATGAACTGCCATCGAGCAAGAAGCGGCTCTTCATCTCCCGGTTGAGATCATTCCAGTTGCCCGGAAGGATGCGCGGGCTTTTCTCCCAGTGAGCCTCAAGATGAGGCCTGTCTATGGGTGGGTAGAAGGGCAGATCGGGATAGGCTCTCGAGTAGTAGCCTGCGTACTCGGGTATGTGGTGAAGGCAATAATCGCAGAAACAATAGGTGTCGGGTGCCAGGTCTCCGGGGTAGCGAATGTAGTCATGATGGATGGCGTCGATGTCGTACCGCTGCGCAAAATCTTTTATGAGTGGAATCAGCCACTGATCCGTGTATCCGGGCCGGCGTGCGGGACACATCCAGGCCAACTGGTAAGGCCTGCCTCGAAGCATTTCCGATGTTGTGGGCTTGCCTTCCGGATTGAGCATCAGCCATTCCGGATGCTGCTTGACAACAAAGGAATTGGCGCCTTCCGCATAGTCAATAAACCACGCGTGTACCTTTATATTGCGCCGGTGGCACTCCCGGATGAGCACTGCGGGCATGTCGAACTGCCGATACTCGGATACGACTGCTTCGGGAAAGGCAGAACTCGGCCAATAAATACCCGGTCCGCCCTTGACTTGCATAATTACCGTGTTGACTCGAGCTTTCTCCAGCTGATCTGCAAATCCGATCACGGACTGCTCGCTGGTTCCTGCGTCCCGGGGACTCGCCCATACGCCACGCCCTCTCAGGTTCGAGGCGGCCGGGGAAGGGCGCGGGCTCAGGGCACACATGAGAGCGCTGAGGCAGATTGTTGCGACCCTCGATTTGGGAACTCTCATAATCTCCTCCCGGCAACAAGACGGAGGACTCGGGGACGCGGAGAGAGGAATTCTCCGTGTCCTTTCGTCCTTCCTGTTCGACTACCTGTCCGGACCCTGACCTTCGATCAAGCCGTTATAGGTCTCGCCACGGCGCTCCTTGGGATATAGGCTTTTCCATTCTCCATAGCTGGCAACGGACAGCCATCGCTCGAAGGTGCGTGTGTTCAGGTCGATTTCGGCGGTTACCAGTCCATCGTTCCTGCCTGTGTCTGCGAGAATACGTCCGTCCGGATTTATGATCAGGCTGCGACGGTTGCTGTATATCGACGCGACCATATAAACGGCATTGTCGATCGCCCGGGCGCGTGCCACAATGTCCCACGCGTAGTCCTCTCCGCGCAAGTCGCCCCAGATTGGAAGAAGGATGATTTCGGCACCACGAAGAGCAAGGCTGCGTGCCACCTCGGGGAAAAAGTTGTCGTAGCAGATCTCAATTCCTATCGTGCCGAAATCCGTCTTGAAGACCGGATACGAATAGCCCGGGGTGAGTCCGGCATCGACTTCAGTCTCCGGGAGGTGAGTCTTGCGATATTTGCCCGCCACCCGTCCCTCCCGGTCGATCAGCAGCGCGGTGTTATAGATGAGGGTCCCCTCCCGCTCATAGATTCCTGCGACGACATACATCCTGGATTTCCTGGCCGCTTCCCCCAAGATCTGGCTGGTGGGACCTGGGATCGGCTCTGCGACGGACGCAAAATCCTTGCCGGTCGACACGACGGTAATCCCCTCCCCGAGGCACAACAAGTCCACTCCCAGCCTGCCCGCCGCTGCGATTTTTTCCGCGTAGAAAGCCCGGTTCGCTTCAGGAGTTGAATGTGCCGGAGGCTGGTAGCTTACGGTGGCTACCTTGATACGTCGTGACGCCGGCGGCGGCACTTCCTCCACGCTCACGTCATCCCACCACACCGTGCCCGAAGACGACCATTGTAGTCCCAACTGCAGCCTGAGGCTCCGAGCCGGCTGGGGCGCCGTCAAAACCTGATCCGCGTGAAACCACTCGCCCTCTTTCACAACCCGCGATACGAATTCAGTGAATACTTCGCGCCCTTCCTTGTCCAGCCAATTGACCCGAATCAAGATGTTCCTCGCCGGTGATTCAATCCCCTGGGTCTTGAAGAAGCAGGCCACCCGGTAGCCTCGTTTACTCAGGAAGTCCGCAGCTCTGATGGTGATCTCCGACAGCCCATAGGGTTCAGTGCGAGCTCCCGCCTGAATACCTTTGACCGTAGTCGTCCAGTACCCGAATGCGCCGGG
>DASQID010000709.1:0-6509 GCA_035631775.1 Acidobacteriota bacterium | reverse complement strand
GTTACGCAGACTCGAGGGTGAGAAAAAGCCCCAGCGTTTGGAGCGCGCCGCCTTGATGCTGGGCGCCGCGCGCGGACTCGGTTTTGCCGGGGGTCACATCGGAGGCTTCGGGTTGACGCATGCGGATTTCATGGCGATCATCGACCGGGCAAACGAACTCGGCCGGGACTGGGAGAGCAGGCTGGACGAACTCCTGTTCGAAACGCCGGGGGAATTCTACCTGCTGCCGCGCGCAACCAACGGACTGAGCGATGAGAAGGGCTCCTATCAACTGGCGCAGGTGAAACACCGCATATCCTGGAAACAGCGTCTGTCCAAGGCAGTGCATCGAGTGATGATTGATCCCGAATCGTTCGGGGCACGATTCCTGCGCGTGCGGCTGAAGAACGAACGCAACCGAGTAAACGGTGCTTCGCGGCCGGGAGGCATCTGGCATGCCGCTATGGGCCTGTCGAGCATTTACCGGAAAGCCACGCTGGGGTGCATGAGCTGCGGGGACTGCATCCAGGACTACCTGAGTTACGCAGGATGCACAATGCACCGGTGTTACAAAAACCTGCGCAACGGACCCTGCGGGGGTTCCCGGATTGACGGCAGCTGCGAGGCTGATGCGAGCCTCCCTTGTGTCTGGAATGAGGTTTACCTGGGAACCCTGGCTGCCGGCGGAGATCCGAGACAGTTTGCCCGCACGCTAATTCCGCCGCGTGATTGGTGCCTGGATCAAACCAATGCACTGGCAAACCGTCTCGTCGGCCTGGACAACTATTGCAGGCGGGAACAAGTACATCGTTCCGGGTCTTGAAAACATCACTTTTGCCGGCCAGTTGAGTAGTCAGCAGGCGCCAAAATGAAATTTTCAAGACCCGACATCAACGAGGGACAGACATGTTGATCATCGGTGAGAGAATCAACTCGACCCGAAAGAGGATCGGTGAAGCCGTGCAGAAAGGCGACGCGGATTTCATTCGCGCTGAGGCACGGAGGCAGCTGGATGCCGGGGCCGGCGTGCTGGACATCAACGGCGGTATCCCGGGCCGCGAAGCGGAATTGCTCGCCTGGCTTGTGAAGGTCGTGCAGGAGGTGCAGGAGGCGCCGCTCTGTCTCGACAGTGCCGATCCGGAAGCGCTCCGAAGGGCATTGCCGCTCTGCCGGCAGCGTCCGATGATCAACTCCATCACCGACGAACAGGAGCGCTGGGGCAAAGTGACGCCGCTGGTGAAGGAGTTTCAGACAAAGATAATTGCCCTTTGCATGTCGGAGTCCGGTCCGCCGAAGGGCTCAGCCGACCGCGTAGCCACCGCCTGCCGGCTTGTGGACCGGCTGACCAGCCAGGGCGTAGCCCTGGACGACATTTATGTCGATCCGTGTGTCTTTCCTGTAAGCACAGGACCGGAACACGGCCCGGCGCTGCTGGACGCAGTCGGCCAGATCCGCAGCCGCTACCCGGGTGTGCACATCAGTGCCGGCGTCAGCAACGTGTCGTTCGGCATGCCGGTGCGAAAGTTGCTGAACGAAAGCCTTCTGGTCCTGCTGATCGGCTGCGGACTCGACACGGCCATCATCGATCCCTGTACGGAGGGGACTGTGGCCCGAATCCTCGCCGCCGAGGCGTTAATCGGTCGGGATGAGTATTGCACTAATTACCTGCGCGCGTATCGTGAAGGCAAGCTCGAGCCGCGTCCAGTTGCGACCTGAATCGGGTTGGCTCGTAAAATCGTAGGCGGTTGTTTTTTTGCGAACCGCGGAGGTTATCGTGGGGGAGAAGGTAGGGACGCGAATTCTGAGCTTCGCCTTCGGTATGGGCATGGTTGTAGCGTCGGCAATGACCATCCGGCACTTCTTCATGGCCAACTACCCGACGTCAATCTTCCAGGGCTCATTCTGCGACATCAATGCCTTCTTCAACTGCGATAGCTCCGCCTTCTCTGTGATCTCCCAGGTGCGTGGCGTGCCTCTCGGATACTTCGGAATGCTGGTGGGTGCGCTGGTTGCGCTGGGCGCCGTATTCCCCTCGGCGCCTATTGAGCGCACCAACAAGACCATCTCGCTCTTCAACGTCCTGGGTGTAATCGCACTGCTGCTCTTTTCTGTTCTCTATCTGAAGAGTCTCTGCCTGCTTTGCTCAGGATACTATGTATTCTCGATCGCAAGCTTTCTGCTGTTCGCGCAGTCCCGCACTGACGCGGACGTCGGATCCTTCCGGTCGCGTTACTTCCAGCCTTCATGGAAACACGTGGCCGCTTACGCGGTACTGATGCTGGCGGGTGCCTGGGGATTCAGCCTCTATCATGATGCCAGGCGCGAGGCTCAGCTCGGCGTGACATCCAACATAGTCAAACAATACTATGCGCTTCCGGTGATGAAGTCGCCGACGGTCGTCTCGCCTTTCCTAGAGGCACAATCCACCGAACGATTCGAGGATGCACCGATCCGTCTGATCGAATACGCGGACTTTCTCTGCCCCGATTGTCTCTACCTTTCAGAGCAGCTGGCGAAACTCCGGGAAGAGTTCAAGGGCAAGATCAACATCGCGTTTCAGTTCTTCCCGCTCGAGGCCAAGTGCAACGACGTTGTGGACAAGGACAAGCACCCCGGGGCCTGCGACCTTTCCTACATTGCAGCCTACAATCCTGCGAAATTCGCCCAGATTCATGACGAAATCTTCTCCCACTTCATAGAAGCCAAGAGCACGGAATGGCGCAGGCAACTGGCAATCAAATACAACGCTGAAGCGGCGCTCACAGACCCGGCAACAAAGGCTTTGGTGTACCGCATCATCCAGACCGGAAGGGAGTACGAAAGAACCTCCGATAAATTTCCTTTCGGTATCCGGTCCACGCCGACACTGATCCTTAACAACCGATTGATCATCGGTACTCTTCCCTATGCTCAACTGAGGGCGATATTCCAGGCTCTGGTTGAGGAAAAGGAAGGCAGCAACAACAGGAACTTCATAGAAAACTGGGTTCCCACGCGGCCATAGCGCGAGCGGCAGATTGGTGGAAACCGATGGGAACATTTCCGCAGCCGGGAGGCTCTAAGTAATTAGTTTCTGTCGCGAAATTCATTTGACGCGCAGAAAGCGCCCCGAAGGGGCGCCAGTCAATAGCCCCGGACGCGAGCATTTATGATTGACGATTTACGGTTGACGATTGATAGAGCTGCCGGACGTTCAATCGCCAACCGTGAATCGTCAATTCTTGCCTTCCCGGCTGTGTCTGTATTCATTCGGATAAGACAATAAGGTGACCTATGGGAAATCTGCTCCAGGACTTGCGTTACGCCATCAGGATTCTACGCAAGAGTCCGGTTTTCACCGCAGTTGTAATTCTCTCCTTGGCACTCGGCATCGGCGCAAACACCGCCATCTTCACCCTGATCGACTCCGTGATGCTGCGGACGTTGCCCGTCAAAGCACCGGAGCAACTCGTCCTTTTCGGGAGGATGTTTCCCTACCCACGGTACGAGCAGTTTCGCGATCGCAACCAAGTTTTCTCGGGCATTTTCGCCGTCTGCGCGCTGGACCAGGTTTCCGTCGGCAACCCGGGAGCGGTGCAGGTTTCGGGTGTGCACGAGGAGAGGGCGAGCGGAAGGCTTGTTTCGGGCTCCTACTTTTCGGTCTTGGGCGTCAACGCACTTCTGGGAAGGACTCTCGCCGAGGAGGACGACCGTATGCCCGGCGGGCATCAAGTGGCTGTGATCAGTCACGGTTTCTGGAAGCGACGGTTCGGGCTCGATCCGTCTGTTATTGGCAGGACCGTAATCCTGGGCGCCGGGCGTCTGCTGTGGGGCGCAGCCATGAATGCGCCGGACACTGCCCCGGGAGAGAAGGCGCGTCCGGAAGGCACCTCGTTCACAATCGTCGGTGTCATGCCGCCGGAATTTTTCGGCGAGACCGTCGGCGACGCGCCCGATTTCTGGATTCCAATGATGATGCAGGCCCAGTTGATGCCGGGCAGGAACTGGCTGAGCCGGCCCAACGTGGGCTGGGTCAGGATCGTGGGCCGTATGATGCCGGGCACCACCAGTGTGCAGGCAGAGGCCCAAATCAATGTTCTGTTCAAACAATTGGTAACCCAGGAAATTGGTTCGACAATCACCGAGGAGCAGCAACGATTTATTCGGGAAATGAAACTGGCTCTGCTTCCCGGGGGCAGGGGTTTCCTGAGGGAAGAACACGGGAAGAACTCGTATGCCTCGATACGGGAGTTCAACGACCCGTTGCTGATCCTGATGGCTATGGTTGCCGTAGTTTTGCTAATCTCCTGCGCCAACGTGGCCAACCTGCTTCTGGCTCGCTCCATGGGGCGACAGAGGGAGACTGCGGTCCGGCTGTCGCTGGGCGTGGGTAGGTTGAGGCTCATGCGTCAGCACCTGACTGAAAGTGTCCTGCTCGCGCTTTTCGGTGGCGCCGCTGGATTGCTGTTTGCCACGTGGGGCAGCAGACTTCTGGTCACCCTGGTGTCGGAGCCCTTATCAAGCCCGCTTGCTCTCAGTTTCCACATTGATCTCCGCGTGCTCACGTTCACAGCGGCCATCTCCCTCTTGACCGGCATCCTGTTCGGTCTCGCGCCGGCCTATCGGGCGATGCGCATGAATCCAGGTCAGGTGCTCAAGGACAGCAGGAACGTCATTGGGGGCAGACAGCTATACGCGCTGCGAAAGCTTCTGGTCGTAGCTCAGGTCGGATTGTCACTGCTCCTGCTGATGGGAGCCGCCCTGCTCGTTCGCAGCATTCAAAATCTCAGGGAGGCCGAGATAGGGTATGCGCGCGAGAGGGTGCTTATGGTGAGAATTGACCCGATCACCTCCGGTTATAGAGGCATGGAGATTCCGTCCCTTGCCGAAGATCTGCGGCAACGATTCGCTGCGATTCCTGGGGTGCGGGCGGTCACCTATTCAGAGAACGGTTTGTTCAACGGCCCGGAATCCGCCGGACCGATCGCCGTGGAAGGGTACACTCCACAGTCTGAGGGGGACGTTGTCGCCCGCTTTGATCACGTCGGGCCCGGATATTTTTCGAGCGTCGGGATCCCGCTGCTGCTCGGCCGCGATATCAATGAACGGGACTCCGCAAACTCGCCCCGCATCGCAGTGATGAATGAGGCAATGGCGCACTTCTATTTCCAGGACGCCAACCCAGTCGGCAGAAGAATATTCTGGCTGCCCGGCAACAGGCAAAGTCTGGAGATTGTCGGAGTGGCCAAGAATGTCCAGGATCATAGTGTCCGCTGGAATCCAACGCGAAGATTTTATGTTCCCTTCTCCCAGCCGATCGAGAGTCTTACGACTTTGATCTTCGAGGTCCGTACCGCTGCGGCTCCGGATAGCCTTATCCTTCCGCTCAGGAAAGAAATTCAGGCCGTCGACTCATCTATCCCGATCCTCAATATTCAGACGCTGGAACAGCTCATGGACAGGTCTTTTCTGATGGAGCGAATAATCGCCAGGCTTGCAGGCATTTTTGGAATCTTGGCGCTGCTGCTGGCGTCACTTGGGCTGTACGGGGTCATGTCCTATGCGATCGTCCGGAGGACTAACGAGATCGGCATCCGCATGGCTCTCGGAGCACGATCCGGGAGTGTGGTTCTGATGATCCTGCGCGAGTCAATGACGCTGGTACTCGCAGGGATTGCATTGGGTATCCCCGCCGGTCTTGCTGCGACCCGCTTGATCTCAAAATGGTTGTTCGGTTTGAAAGCCCACGACCCATGGACGATTGCATCCGCAGTCGCGCTTCTGCTCGTGATATCCGGAATTGCGGGGTATCTGCCGGCGCGCAGGGCGGCTCGCGTGGACCCGATGATTGCCCTGCGTCACGAATGAAGTGACCTTCATTCTGTGATTCAGACACTGGGAATAAAGACATAGAGAAGATTGTCGCGTGGATGGGCGGTTCTGAGCCTGCGGGATCGCACCTGTGTATGGGTGTGACGAGGTCGCGACGGCGTTCAGAGCCGCGAGCGTAAGCGAGTGGGTGGTTCGGCCCAACCCGCTCCCTCCCGACGGTCGCGGCCCTGTACGCTCGATTTCCCGGTGAAGCCATATGATTGATGGGCCGTTCCTGTGTCTGAATCGCAGACCTTCATTAGCAAATCTTGATACGGCCATTATTGTTTCCTTAATTCTCCTGTCCTATGCTTTAGCATCACACGCCCTGGTGAGAAACCATGCAATGGGGTCATCGAGCAGATGCCGGATGCATTGAATCAGACACCGGATTCCGTCAGGTCTCCTCATCCCCACACCTTCAACTCGGACCTTAGGACGCAGCTGCTTCTCAAGCCGGAGCCTGCCCGGAGGTTGTTGTCCGAACCGAGCTTCGAATCCTTTCACAACGGCACCGAATGCCGGCTCTACGATATCCTGGGCGCCCACCTCATGAGCGTAAACGGCAACGAGGGGGTCTGGTTTTCCCTCTGGGCGCCGAACGCCGAGCACGTGACCGTGATCGGCGATTTCAACCAATGGGACAAGTCCGCTAGCCCTCTCTCCCCTGCAAGCCGTTC
>DASQID010000708.1:0-3006 GCA_035631775.1 Acidobacteriota bacterium | reverse complement strand
CCCGGGTTGGCACGCCTTGTCTTGCCCGCAGGCCGCTCGGAGTTTCAGCCCTCCGGGGAGTTCGGCAAAGTCTACGAGCGCTACAAGTGCTACGCATGCCATCGGTTCAATGGTTACGGCGCAACATTGGCACCGGACCTGTCGTTCGAAGGCAGCCGGGCGCAACGAAGATGGCTGATCGACTTCCTGAAGAATCCGCAAACTCTACGACCCATGCTCACCTTCAGAATGCCGCAGTTCAACATGAGCGATCGCGAGGCCGCTGTGACTGCGGACTACCTCGGCGTGGCGGCCCTGAGTCCTGCAGTCGAGACGCCCACCGGGGATACGGGTCAATTCCCATCAGCCTGGGCGGCATTGGGCAGACAGCTCTATGAGACGAAGTATCAGTGCCAATCCTGTCACACCATAGGCTCCTCCGGAGGCTATGTCGGGCCGAGCCTGAGCAACGCGGGAAACTGGCTCAACGCAGGCTGGATCGAACAGTGGCTAAGAAATCCGCAGGTCCTTGTGCCCGGAACGATCGAACCGCGCAGGGCCTTTACGGATCAGGAAATAGCTGCTTTGACGGCATATCTTCTCACACTCAAACAAGCCACCCGGCCGGCGGGAGGTTCCCGATGAAGCCCCGAGCGAGAGGCCCATCGAATGACGAATTACGAATGACGAATTACGAATGCCTCGGATCTGATCGCGTTCGTCATTCGTCATTCGTCATTCGTCATTGTTCGCTTGTGCTCCTGGCGGTACTTGTCGCCGTCCTGGCAGCCTGTGCGAGAAAGCCGGGACCGACACCTGCCGGGCCGCTGGAGAGGGCGTACGATTCGGAACAGGACTGGAACGATCCCCAACACCTGATCCCGCTCAATTATGAACAGTCGCAGGGGAAACGGATTTTTTACAGCGACTGTGTCTGGTGTCACGCCGACGCGACTCCGGCGGGGCCATCGAACAGGTCCAACCTCACTCCCGTACCCGCCCTCAGCAATGACGGAACCGTGCTCAATGTGTTGAGCAACGAGTATCTTCAAAACATCATCGCACTCGGCGGCAGCGCCGTGGGTAAATCGGCGTCCATGCCACCTTGGGGAAAGATCCTGAATCAGGATGAGATTCGAGCGGTCATTGCATACATGCGCGCAATTGCCCAGCCGCCCTATCGAGCTCCGGCTCCATCAGCTTCTCAATACCTTGTAAAATGACCATGCCTCCAGGAAACCTCGTGACAACAAGAATCGCAAGTGCTGTAAGACCAGCATCAGGAACGCCTTCGTGGAGAGGACGTTCCCCGAATGCACTGCTATTGCATGCCCTCGGCCTGATGGTTCTTCTCTCAGTGTCGTGGAGCAGATCGGGCATTGCGCAAGTCGGCCCGGCGGAAATTTCCGATCCCCAGCTCAAGGCGGCCGAGCAAGACTTCCTTCCTCAAATGATGGAGGTGAATCGGACGATTCGAAGAATCAAATTTCCTTTCGTGTTCGGCCTGAGTCGCTATGCAGGCTTGGATGTCAAAGAGCAAGCAGGCGCGGACGCACGCGGCCTGGAATTTGTGCGCTTTCACGACCGCCTGGTCTTGAAGCTGACGGGGAATTACAATGCGGCCTTCAACACGGATCTCTTGAGCGCAAACCAGCGTGCCGGGCGAGTATTCCGCGATGTCGTCTCGCCTATATTGCGCCTGTTCCCGGACAACTTCACTCGCAACGACCGGTTCGATGCTTTTGGCTTCGAGATCGCCTATCACATCCGGACTCACAGCCACGGGTTTGAATACGAAGGTAAGGAGATCTTCGTTCTGGTCATGGACAAATCAGATGCCCTGTCCTTTTCAAAGGAGAAAGGTGAGGAGAAACGCCAGGAGGCGCTCAACCGGTCTGAAATCTACCTCGATGGCAAACCATTTGGACTTGCTTTGGGTGCGCGCGACCCTTTTGATGCCGATGCCTTGGGGCGCTCGGTGCGCAAACGCTACCCGGCAGATCCGGAAGCGGAGGAAGCAGCTTCGGGTTCCCGGCAGGAACTGCCTCAGCGTGAACAGAGTCAGACAGCGGCAAATCAACAAGCCGCAACACAGGTATCAAACCTGAAAGCAGTCACGATGGACTTGCCGCAGCAGGGGGTGTCAGTCAATCCAGGCAAGCAGATTCGCTCCGATCTGGACACCCTTCAGAAGAAGGTCCAGTCGCAACTCGACAGTCTGGCGGCAGAAGGTCTGGTGAAGCATCATTTCGTCGAGTACGCTCCACCCTCCCTCGTTTCATTTCGCGACCAGATCGCATTACAGCTCACCATCAAGAATCCTTCCGCCTTTGACAGTGACGGCACCTCGATCTACAAACGGGCGGCGCGCAGTTTTGATCTGTTTCTCGCTCCCCAACTCAAAGCAATACTGGACAAGGTCCCTGTCATGCCGGAACTCGGCTGCCTCGATATAACTATAATCAACGAACTCGCGACAAAGTCCGGGCCCTCGTCGGAAGCCCTCGAGTTGATCATCCCTCTAGTAACCCTGCGGCGTTTCACGGATCTTGAGATCACCAATCAGCAATTGATTGATGAGAGCGTGGTTCTGGTCAACGGCGTTCGTATCGCGCTCAATCTGCAAGCTGTCGAGTGACTCCTAGTACTACCACATCTGTCTTGGCGTCTTAGCTGTGGCTTTTTAAAAGGCCACCGCGAGTAGCACGGTGCAGCATAGACGCAATCAAAATGCAGGAGGCCGCAATGACCCCTATAACGCTGCACTGATTTCAGGTTCGCCGTTCGCAGTTTGCTGTTCGCAGTGGTTTGCAGTCTGCCGGCGATCAGTGCCCTCTGCGAACTGCGAACCGCGAACTGTGAAATTTGATCCTGCTGAATGCATTTTCTCGCCTAAGGGCTGGCGCAAGAATAAATTCACATTTTGGCGCGAGCACCGTCGCGCCTGCGGCGCTCCTGGGGCGGGCAGATGCGAGGCGCCGCGACGCAGGCGATATCGGTGTATATCGTCGAGGAGCGGCAACGAAG
>DASQID010000707.1:0-5025 GCA_035631775.1 Acidobacteriota bacterium | reverse complement strand
GCCGAGGGGGATGAAGCCATGGAAGTGCGCGGCAGGATTGAAATCGAAAAGACCAGGCTGGAAAGCGATATTGAACATCTGGAGCGCAGCTGCCTGGAGGAGTTTCACCTGTCCTTGCCGGAGGTAGTGTCCACCATTGAGGAGTCAGAGTGGCTGCGCGATTACCAGGAGGTCGCCCAGACCCATGACCAGTTGAAGGACCGCATCGAGAATTTCGGAGCGATCAACATGCGGGCCCTTGAGGAGTATCAGGAACTCGATGAGCGCTACCAGTTCCTCAACAGCCAGCGCCAGGACATCGAGCAGTCCATCGCGGACACGCAGAAGGCGATTGCCGAAATCAACCGCCGCTCCGTGGAGCAATTCCAGGACGCATTTAAGGCGATTCGCGAGAATTTCGTCGAGGTCTTCCAACTCCTGTTCAAGGGCGGCCAGTGCGATCTTCGGATGTTGGATGACGGTGACGTGCTCGAAAGCGGCATTGATATCATCGCGCAGCCGCCGGGAAAACGGCTCCAGAACGTTTTGCTCCTGTCCGGGGGCGAAAAGGCTCTCACGGCACTGGCGCTGCTCATCGCGATTTTCCGCTACCGGCCAAGCCCGTTCTGCGTTCTGGACGAAGTTGACGCGCCGCTGGATGATGCCAATATCACCCGATTCACGAGGCTGATTTCGGAGTTGAGCAAAGACACGCAATTCATCGTGATCACGCACAACAAGCGTACGATGGAGATCTGCCAGACACTCTATGGCGTCACCATGGAAGAGCCGGGTGTGTCGAAGATCGTCGGGGTTGAATTCAAGCGCCAGCAGGCGCTCGCCAGCTGAAGCAATTGACGATTAACGATTGACGATCGAAAGGCCTGGGTTCAGCTTGATTTCGATCGTCAATCGTTAATCGTCAATTATTTTTCCAGAGAGGAGCACCATGACTGCCAGCAGCGGTGTCTGCATTCAAACGGACCTGACGGGGTTGAAACTGTCCCGGCGAGGAAAGGTGCGCGATGTCTACGAGTACGGGGACAACATCCTCCTGATCGCAACGGATCGGATCTCGGCCTTCGACGTGGTACTTCCTACCCCGATACCGCACAAAGGTGCCGTCCTCACACAAATGTCGCGATTCTGGTTTGGATTGATGAGCGACATCGTCCCCAACCACATGATCTCCGCCGATGTCGACAGTTTTCCCGATGACTTAGAAAAGCACCGGGACGCCCTGCGCCTGAGAAGCATGCTGGTACACAAGGCATCAATGTTCTCCGTTGAGTGTGTGGCGCGCGGCTATCTGGCGGGTTCAGGCTGGAAGGAGTACAGCGAGTCGGGCTCGGTATGCGGCATCCAACTGCCCCCAGGGCTGCGGGAGTGCGATAAACTGCCCGAGCCGATCTTCACGCCGGCTACAAAAGCCGAATCCGGACACGATCTGAATATCTCCTATGGGGATGCCGCGAAGATCGTAGGGAATGAGTACGCGGCGAAGCTCAGGGATCTGACTCTCGAGATCTATAGACGCGCTTCGGAATATGCACTGCCCCGAGGCATCATAATCGCTGATGCCAAATTTGAGTTCGGCCTTCACGCCGGCCGGGTCATTCTATGTGATGAGGTGCTTACGCCCGACTCCTCCCGCTTCTGGCCACGCGCGAGTTATCGTCCCGGGAGGCCGCAGCAATCTTTCGACAAACAGTACGTGCGCGATTATCTCGAGAAAATACACTTCAACAAGCAGCCGCCTGGGCCTGAGCTTCCCGACTCGGTAGTGAAGGGAACAAGCGAGAAGTATCTCGAGGCCTACCGCCTTCTCACCGGCACGCCTCTCTGAAAAGCAGTTCGCAGTCTGCGAACCGCGAACCGCGAACTGCTTTTCTGATTGAAATGATTTTTGGCGACGGCATAGAATGAGGGCTTCACACGCACAGCATGCCGGCCGCAATCATCCCCATGGAGCCAGCAGTCATGAGCCTGAGTCAGTGGACATTTCTGGATTTTGTGTTCGCCCTCATCATCGTTCTGTCGACGGGATTCGCACTTACCAAGGGACTCGTGCGGGAACTGATCAGCCTGGTCGCACTGGTCGGGGGATTTGTCCTTGCGGCCCTGTACCACCCTGTGACAGCGCACTGGTTCATGGAGTTTACCCGCAATGAATCCGTGGCAAACCTGATAGGTTTCATGCTCATCTTCCTCGGTTGTATTGTGGTCGGGGCCGTGGCCGCATTCCTGGTCAATAGATTCGTAAAGATGGCCTCACTCGAGTGGGTGGACCGGTTGCTCGGGGCCGTCTACGGCTTCCTGAGGGGGTGGGCGATCGCGTCCATCATTATTCTTGCACTCATCGCATTTCCGGTGCGGGAAAACCTCCTCGCCCGCTCCTACCTGGCCCCCTATCTCCTCGCCGGCGCGCGCCTTGCCGCGTATGCAGTCCCCCAGGACATGAAAAGCAAATTCAACGACGAATACAAAAAGGTGCTTCAGCAGTGGAATCAGAACAGGAGTTCCAAATGAGCGATTCTCCTGCTAAAGCTCAGCCCAGACTTAAGGAAAAGCTGGAGAACCTCTGTGTGGAAATGATCGACAGGGGTATTTTGTTTCTGGAGGCGAGGGAACACTTCGAACGCTGCTTCATCACCGAGATCCTTCAGCGTTACGATGGAAACCTCGTCCGCGCTGCCGGCCGTCTGGGCATCCATCGAAACACCCTTGCCAAGCGCATGAATCACTTCAATAAAGCAGCAGGCAGACGGCAGAGGGCAGCCGGCAAAAAGCAGTAGGCAGTAGGCAGCAGGCAGCAGGCAGACGGCTGAACGCCGGCCGCAAGACTCTTCCGAGGTTGGACGTCTCATCACAGGGCTTTCAAAAAACCTCCTTATCCAGTAGACGCGCCTTTTGCCATCTGCCTGCCGCCTTCCGCCGGCTGCTTTCTGCTTTTTGCGGGTTGACAAGTCAAAAATCACTCTTATACTATTAGCACTCTGATTCGAAGAGTGCTAATAGTATAGTATAAACTGCTGAAAAATAAGCGCTTATACCAAAAAGATCAACTCAGGAAAGGAGAATGAAGCTATGCAAGTCAGACCTTTGCACGACCGCGTTCTTGTGAAGCGGGTCGAGGAGAAGGAAGTGATCAAAGGCGGAATAATCATCCCCGACACGGCGAAAGAGAAGCCGATGGAGGGCGAGGTTATTTCTGTCGGCCCGGGAAAAATCCAGGATGACGGAAAGCGGTCTCCGTTGGACGTCAAGGCCGGCGATCGGATCCTGTTTGGCAAGTACTCGGGCACAGAGATCAAGATCGACGACCAGGATTATGTGATCATGCGGGAAGAAGAAGTCCTCGCAGTGCTGGAATCCGCCACCAAAAGCAAGAGCGCATCCAAGTAATCAAATTTCACCGAGAAAAGGAGTGTTGAACCTATGGCTAAGGAAATCATTCATGGCGAGCAGTCCCGGCAGGCAATCCTGCGTGGGGTGAACCAGCTCGCCGATGCTGTCAAGATAACCCTCGGTCCAAAGGGTCGGAACGTGGTATTGGACAAGAAGTTCGGGTCACCGGTGATAACGAAAGACGGTGTTACCGTAGCGAAAGAGATCGAGTTGAAGGAAGGCATCGAAAACATGGGCGCACAGATGGTGCGCGAGGTGGCCTCGAAGACCTCCGATGTGGCCGGCGACGGCACCACAACAGCGACTGTGCTTGCTCAGGCGATTTTCCGGGAGGGTGTTAGGAACGTCGCGGCTGGAGCTAACCCGATGTCCTTGAAGCGGGGAATCGAAAAAGCGGTCGAGACTGTAACGGAAGAGCTGAAGAAGCTCAGCAAGCCTGTCAAGGGCGAGATGATCTCGCAGGTCGGAGCCGTGTCGGCGAATAACGATAAGACAATCGGCGGAATCATCGCGGAAGCAATGAAGAAGGTGGGTAAAGATGGAGTAATCACCGTCGAGGAGGCGAAGTCGATTGAGACCTCGCTCGAAGTGGTGGAAGGGATGCAGTTCGACCGCGGTTATCTCTCCGCTTATTTCGTCACAGATCCGGAGAGGATGGAGGCCGAGCTCAACGACGTCCTGATCCTGCTGCATGAAAAAAAGATCAGCTCCATGAAAGATCTCCTGCCTCTGCTCGAGCAGACTGCCAAGAGCGGCCGTCCACTGCTGATCATCGCCGAGGATGTCGAAGGGGAAGCGCTGGCCACGCTGGTGGTGAACAAGCTGCGCGGGACGCTTTCCGCGGCGGCTGTGAAGGCTCCGGGATTCGGCGATCGCCGCAAAGCCATGCTGGAAGACATTGCGATCCTGACCGGCGGAAAGGTGATCTCGGAAGATCTCGGCATAAAGTTGGAGAACGTCCAGGTCAAAGATCTTGGTAAGGCGAAGAAGATCACCATCGACAAGGACAACACAACGATCATCGAGGGTGCCGGAAGTCATTCTGAGATCGAGGGCCGGGTGAAACAGCTGCGCGTCCAGATAGAGGAAACCACCTCGGACTACGATCGCGAAAAGCTCCAGGAGCGCCTGGCGAAACTGGTCGGCGGCGTAGCAGTGATAAAGGTAGGCGCAGCGACCGAGACCGAGCTGAAGGAGAAAAAGGCCCGCGTCGAAGACGCTATGCACGCCACGCGCGCCGCAGTTGAGGAAGGGATCGTTCCGGGAGGCGGCGTCGCCCTGATCCGCTGCATACCTGCGCTGGACAAGTTGAAGCTCGAAGGGGACGAGGCTGTCGGAGTCAACATCGTCCGTCGTGCCCTGGAAGAGCCGGTCCGCCAGATTGTGTTCAACGCCGGACACGAGGGTGCCGTGGTGGTTGAGAAGATACGCCAGAGCAAGGACCCCAACTACGGCTTCAATGCCGAGACAGAAGAATATGAGGACCTTGTTGCCGCAGGCGTAATTGATCCCACCAAAGTCGCACGCACCGCTCTGCAAAACGCGTCTTCGATAGCAGCCCTGCTCCTGACCACGGAAGCGCTGGTCAGCGAGATCAAGGATGATGAGAAGGCGCCTGCCATGCCTCCGGGTGGGGGT
>DASQID010000706.1:0-3579 GCA_035631775.1 Acidobacteriota bacterium | reverse complement strand
TACGACAGCCGAAACCGAAACGGCAAAGATTGCGCGAGGCTTACGTGAGAGGGATATGGAGCTTTTTGCAGACCTGGTGGAGCGCTGTCAGCATCGACTGGTGCGCTACCTGCTATACCTCACCGGGCTGCGAGAGTATGCGGAGGACCTTGCGCAGGAGACCTGGATTCGCGTGCTGCAACGGGGCAGCCAGTACAACGGGCGGCAGCGGTTTGATCCATGGCTATTCGCGATCGCCCGCAATTTGGCAATAGATTACCTCCGGAAAAAACGAAAAGCGGTGGCAACCGTATCCTTGCCAAATGATCGCGATGCAATGCTGCTGTTACCCTCTACCGATCCTTCCCCATTCGAAGCCGCGGCCCGCAGTGAAGACGCCATGCGTCTGGCCGGCCGGCTGCAGATTCTGCCACCGCTGTATCGCGAGGCTTTGCTGCTGAGGTTTCAAGAAGACCTGTCTCTTGCGGAGATGGCTCAGGTCCTGGGCGCCCCTACTACCACGGTGACGTCCAGAATCTATCGCGGTCTTGCAGCACTGAGATCCGCATTTGAGGAGGGTGATTCGCATGGAGGGTGACAAGAGATTTCGCGAGCTCATCGACAGGTCTTTCGTGGAAGAGGTTTCAGAGGGCGAAAGGCAGCTCATCCATGACCACATCCGCCACTGTGACGGCTGCAAGCGCTACCTCGAGCTAACTGCTCGTACGATTCGGGGGTTGCGGGAATTCACCTTTACGAGTGAAGCAGATTCGAATGCCCAGGTCCGTCAGATCCTTGCGCACCATACCGAGACAATGCGCCAGCACAACGTGCAATTCAAGGTCTGGGCTGCGTTTGCTGCAGCGCTCGCGATGTCCATTGTGGGATCGGCAGTTGTCTACCAGGTGGCCAAGCTCCTGGCGATCCCAATGCATTTCAACACTGCTCAAGTCCAGGCAGGCGTGCTCGTCTTTTGGTTGCTGCCATCTTTGTGCGCGGCCTTGCGTCTGCTCGCGGCGCCTGGTGAGAATAGAGGTATCGCATGACAGAGCAATCGGCGGTGCTTTTGATAGCGTTCTTGGCGGGCCTTGGAGTTGCGGCTGTCTTGTTGGGAACCGCAAGACGGAATGTTCTACCCAGGCCTGCAATGGTCATCGCAGCACTGGCGATCACGATTTGGGTAGTCTATTTTGCTTCCAGCCAGGGCCGTTCCTTACTTGCTTCCAAGGGATTTCTCAGTGCCATGCCAGATGCGCTTTGGTTTGGCTTGACGTTTGGCGTCTTCACCGCGGCTTTTTTCCTTGCCCTCGGATACATTTATGGCGACGCAAAAAGGCGTCAAATGCCTGCCTGGGCCTGGGTGATTGCCGCTTTCCTCATCCCCAATTTCATTGGATTCGTCCTTTATTTTGTGTTCCGAGGGCCTCTCCTTGAGCCTTGCAGTTCCTGTGGCAAGGCTGTTCGAGGGGGAGAAGCATTCTGCTCGCACTGCGGATGCTCGCAGGGTTCCAGTATCGGACGCATCACAGCCGACAATCGCACAGTCTGAAGCAAAAAAGGTGGTAATAACCTGGCATCGCACAAAACGGAGGACGGTATGAAACGTGAGCGCGCCTTACAGGTCGTGTTGGTGTTGGTGGGCTTGACTTATTCCTTTTGGGGCTATCTCCTGTTCGACGATCTGTGGCACTCTAGGTGGCTTAGCGGGCATTGTGACGTCAATCCGATGTTCCTGAGCCTTAACACGGCGCTAGGGGTCTGTCTGTTGCTGGCCGTTAAGCAGCCGGCTAAGCATCGTTTGATGATCGCCTATGGGGCCTGGTCAAGCCTTGCCCATGGGTTCACGATGACAATCATGTCGGCGCAGGCCGTGGCGCACGGGATGCACAGGAAGGATAGCCCCCAGGACATTGTGATCTTTGGCGTGATTGGAATCACGCTGCTTGCACTCCTCCCGGCAAAACAACCATCGCCGGCCGGCGCGCCTATCAGTGAGCCGCGCGTTGCCGAACGCTAGAGGACCTGGTCCACCGCCGCGCCCATACCGAGATGCAGGGACTCCTCAAGGAAGCGCCTTCGCCGTGTCCAACTTCCGATCCCGCTCGGCTTGAATCTCCTGCTGATGCCCGGCGAGCATGTCCTTTGGAGTGATGTAGCAGGTTCGGCGCCCAGACTCCTGCTAGGAGGGGAGCCACTTGAGGAAAGTGGCGGCCAGCGGGGGCAGCGTCATGGTCAAGCTGTGGAGGCGGCCCATATGGGGAATGGGCGCGGACTGGATGCCGCCCATATTCCCTATGTTGGACCCGCCGTAGTTTACCGAGTCGGTGTTCAGGGCTTCCTGATAGAAGCCGGCTTGGGGCACGCCAATGCGGTAACCTGCGCGCACCACGGGCGTGGCATTCAAGACCACCAAGAATAGATCTTCCGGTTTTTTTCCGCGGCGGATGAACGAGAAGACGCTGTTGTCGGCGTCGTTGCAGTCTAGCCACTCGAAGCCGTGCCACTCGAAATCGACCTGATGCAGTGCCGGTTCCGCGGCGAAGAGTTTGTTGAGATCGGCGACCAAGCGCTGCACGCCGCGGTGGGGTTCGTATTGAAGCAGGTGCCACTCCAGGCTGCGCGCTTCGCTGAATTCGCTGCGCTGTGCGAACTCCTGCCCCATGAACAGAAGCTTCTTGCCGGGGTGCGCGTACTGATAGGCGTACAGCAGGCGCAGGTTGGCGAATTGTTGCCAGGCGTCGCCGGGCATTTTGTGCAGCAAGGAGTTTTTGCCGTGGACAACTTCATCATGGGAAAAGGGCAGGACGAAATTTTCGGTGAAGGCGTAAAGCAAGGAAAAAGTCAACTTGTTCTGGTGATACTTGCGGTGGATGGGATTCTGGGAGAAAAAGGCGAGGGTGTCGTTCATCCAGCCCATGTTCCACTTCAGGCTGAAGCCCAGCCCGCCGAGATACGTGGGGCGCGAGACGCTGGGCCACGCCGTGGATTCTTCGGCAATAGTGAGCAGACCGGGAAAGCGTTCGTAGGCGACTTCGTTGAGGCGCTTGAGGAAGGCGATGGCGTGCAAGTTTTCGCGGCCGCCGAACTGGTTGGGGATCCACTCGCCAGGCTTGCGCGAGTAGTCGAGGTACAGCATGGAAGCGACCGCGTCCACGCGCAGGCCGTCGATGTGGTACTTGTCCAGCCAGAATAAGGCATTGGAAATCAGATAGTTCTGCACTTCGTTGCGCCCGTAGTTGTAGACCAGCGTGCCCCAATCGGGATGCGCGCCCTGGCGCGGGTCGGAGTGCTCGTAGAGATGCGTGCCGTCGAATTCCGCCAGGCCGTGCGTATCGCGCGGAAAGTGTGCGGGGGTCCAGTCGAGAAGCACCCCGATGCCGGCATGGTGGCAGCGATCGATAAATTCCATGAATTCAGTGGGCGATCCGTGACGGCTGGTGGCGGCGAAATAACCGATGGTCTGGTAGCCCCAGGAGCCATCGAAGGGATGCTCCATGATGGGCAGAAGCTCGATGTGCGTGTAGCCGAGATCCTTGACGTAGGGAATGAGCTGATCGCCGAGCTCGCGATACGTGAGCCACCGGTGATTTTCTTCCGGCA
>DASQID010000705.1:0-10292 GCA_035631775.1 Acidobacteriota bacterium | reverse complement strand
AAATCAGTGTGCTGCTGCTGAGCGATTTGGCGTCGTATTGAGGCGGGATGAGGACCTGTTGAATCGTGCCGACCTTTCCGCTGTTCAGATCTTTCAGTACAAGGTCCAACTTGTATCGACCGCTCCTGCTCAAGGGCACGATCTTCTGATAGGCAGCATATTTTTTCAGGGCACTTTCGAGGTTTTCTTTGCGAACAGGAACGACGATGTCATCCTCGAATTCGTGGATGATGCGGTTTGCCAGGCTGGTGACCACACCATAGACGCCGATTCGAGCCACCTCCGAACCGAGTTCCGTCTTGAAGGTCAGGTCTGAGTTTCGAAGCTGGACCGTAATGGGAACAAGTACGCGGTCATCGTCCAGTTTGAGGTAGTCTTTGCGAACCTCGAAGGGCAACATGTTGTAGCTGACGTTGACCTCCACCATCTCTTTCAGGGCTTTGTATTTTACGATCGGGGGAGACTGCGCTTTCGCGGCTAATTCATATCGGGCAAAGGGCGTGTCCTCTCGGCGGGAGAACAAATTTACAGGTCCGTACTGTGCGCCCCCCATCGCAGGGTTCAATGCGGGATGATCTGCCCTTGTGGCGAGACCCGTCTGCTCGGCAAGGGTCGGTCCGAGCCCGATTTCAAGCAAGGCATCCTTTTCGTAGGGCGACACGGCAAGTTCGTATTTGCCGGTATTCGTTTTGTCCACGAATTCCAGGTCGATGTTGGTTCCTAAACCCTCGATGTAGCGATAGTGCCATTTCTCATACGGATACACCGTCGTAGTTCCGCCGCCTTCTTCAATCGGCCGATTATAGGTTCCGCCATCGGGGCGGGACTCAATTTCGTCGGGCTTGCCGTGGATGATGTAAATCCGACCCCGGTCCGACATCCAGCCGGGATCGCCGCTCGTAAAATGCTCGTTGGCATAGGCTATCCGACGGTAATGCTCTTCCTTGAACTCGTTCGCCGATGACCTCGGATCCGGATTGCGCCGCTGCCAGAACTGTTCGATGAACTGCTCCTTTTCCTCGGGGGTGGTCAGCTTCTGGAAAACCGCCTTCTCCTCCGGCGAGATGATGTAAACGACATCCTCGCTGAGCCATTTCTTGAAACGATCCTGCTGTTCGCTGCGCCTCTCCTCCTTCGGGGCCTTTGCCTGCGCGGCGAGTCCCGAAGGAGACGATATGAGAAGAGCGACGCAGAAACAGGAGGCGAGACAGATAGCGGTTTTCATAACTCCACCCTTAGGGCCGGAAACCAAAATGCTGCTAAACAAGGAGACACCCAAGCTCCTCCATTATACCAATTCCGCCGTGTAAAGAAGGAAGGATCACCGGCTTCTGCGATGGTTCAATGCCGGATGTGCTATCGTATTCAGAGCCGGCATATTTCGTACTACCAACGTTCAAATCCTTGCCATTTCAGCAAGGATACGGCAGCCTGTCTTTGCGCCTTGGCGTCTTTGCGGTGGCTTCTTAAAGAGCCACCGCAATGGCGCGAAGACGCGAAGGAACGCTGGACCGAATTTGTATGCCGCTCCGTGGAATTCGGGCGATTCGTGGCAAATTCAAAGGGAATGACATTCGTTCTGGCGACTTTGTGCGTCGTGTGCCTGCAGGCTCAGACTGCTCCGCCGCTGCCCAAACTGCCGATCGGGACATTTTCGCCGACAATGCGCGAGCAAATCCAAGCTGCCTACCAGGCCGCGCTCGAACACCCCAATGAAGCCGACACCAATGGGCGGCTGGGGATGTTCCTATATGCGTACGAGCTGTATGAGTTTGCGGATCCATGCTTTGAACGCGCACGGGCCTTTTCTCCAAAAGACCTGCGCTGGACTTACTATCTCGGCAGAACGAGGGCCAACCTCGGCAAGTACGATCAGGCCGTAGCCAACCTGCAGGAAGCCCTTCATCAGGATCCCAACTACCTTCCGGCGCGGTTGAAGCTCGCCGAATGCCTTATCGAAACCGGCAATCCCGCTGAGAGCCTGAAAATCTACGAGGCAATCTTGGAAGAATACCCAGCGGAGGCGTCGGCCCACTATGGGCTGGGGAGAATCTATGCCACCCGTCGCGAGTTCGCGCCGGCGATAGAACATCTGCGCAAAGCCTGTGAGCTCTTCCCCGGCTTTGGAGCGGCACACTTTGCTCTGGCACGCGCGTATCGTGATGCCGGCGAACCAGCCAAGGCGCAGGAGGAGCTTTCTCTATATCAGGAGGACAAGCTGGGTTGGCCAACGACCCCGGACCGGCTCCTTTCGGCGGTCCTCGAGCTGAAGTCCGACGCCACAGCCCATTTGCGGAAAGGGATAGACCTTGCAGAGGCAGGGCAACTGCAGGAGGCAGTGAAGGAGCACGAGTTGGCGCTCTCCGGCGATCCGAAGCTCGTACTCGCGCACATCCATCTGATCAAGCTCTACGGAATGCTGGGCCAGCCTGAGAAAGCAGAAGAACACTATCGTTCCGCGCTCGCACTCGATCCAAATCTGCCGGAGATCCATTACAACTACGGGGTACTGTTGACCGGGCAAAAAAGGTATCAGGAGGCGGAGCAAGCCTTCCGTCGTGCTCTCGAAGCCAATCCTTCTTACGCTGACGCCCACAACAATTACGCCTACCTGCTGATGATCGGCGGGCACCTGGAGGAAGCAGCGGAGCAATACCGTGCAGCCATCGCGGATAAGCCCGACTACCGGGCAGCCCACTTCAACCTCGGCCGGATCCTTGTTCAGCAGGGAAACCTTCAGGAAGCAATCGCTCACTTTCTAAAGACACTGACGCCCGAGGACCAGGAAACACCCCGGTGCCTGTACGCCCTCGGAGCCGCCTATGCACGAGCCGGGAACCGTGAAGATGCGCTGAGGTACATGCGCGAGGCCCGGGACAAGGCCACGACCTATGGCCAGTCCGAACTCTTGGAGCCTATAGAAAAAGATCTGCGGGCTCTGGAACAGCGGGCCAATCCTCAATGAATAGGTTCAAGCCGATTCATTTGACCTTTCGATCCTCTCGTGAAAAAGGGGGTCAGGGGCCAGGGCCCGGAAGCCAGGACTTGATTAATTCCCGCGCTATAGCGGCGGCATCCGTTGGGACGAGGGGCGCCGACATAGTCGCCCCGGGGGGACGAAGGCTGCCTTTTGCGGCCGGTCAAATGCTCACGCACTTAGGATCACGGTTGACCTCGATTGCTGTCATGGCTGGCGTGGTCCTGGCATTGCGACCGGGTTCGCAGGAACCTGTGCTCCCCACCTTTACGGATATCGCGCAACAGGCCGGAATTCACTTCAAGCACGTCAGCGGCAGCCCAAAGAAGAACTACATATTTGAGGCGAAAGGGGGCGGAGTCGGACTGCTGGACTACAACCGGGACGGGTATCTGGACATTTATTTCGTAAATGGCAGCACCCTCGAAGACATCAAGGCAGGCGTGAACCACGGAAATGCCTTATACCGATCGAATGGCAACGGCACCTACACCGATGTCACAAGCCAGGCCGGAGTGGCCGGCAGAGGGTGGGGAATGGGATGCGCGGTCGGGGACTACGACAATGACGGATATCCCGACCTCTACGTGCTGTGCGTGAACGGTAACATTCTGTACCACAACAATCACGATGGGACATTTACGGATGTCACTGAAAAGGCGGGCGTGAAGGACGGCAGATGGAGTACCAGCGCTGCTTTCCTGGACTATGACAGGGACGGCTACCTCGACCTTTACGTTGCCAACAACATTCAGGTGGATGTGTACCGATCTCCGATTTCTCTGAGCGGCCCCGACTGCGACTATCGCGGAACACGTGTCATGTGCGGTCCCCGCGGACTTCCGGGCGCCACGGATGCCCTCTATCACAATAACCGCGACGGCTCGTTCACCGATGTGACCGTGCCCGCCGGCGTTCTCGAAAAGGACCCTTCCTACGGCCTGGGAGTCTCGGTCGGCGACTACAACAATGACGGCTGGCCGGACATATACGTCGCCAACGATTCGACTCCGAGCTATCTCTACATCAATCAGAAGAACGGCACGTTCAGGGAGGTCGGCCTCATGGCCGGAGTGGCGGTCTCGGACGATGGCCTGGAGCAGGCAGGCATGGGTGTGGATTCGGGCGACTATGACAACGACGGCTGGCTGGATATCACAAAGGCCAATTTCTCCTTCGACTACCAGAATCTCTACCATAACGAACACGACGGGCGATTCACGGACTTGTCGAATTCTGCTGGAGTTGCACAAGCCACACGGCCATATGTCAAATGGGGCACCAAATTCTTCGATTACGATAACGACGGGTGGAAGGACATCTTCATCGCAGCGGGACACGTTTACCCGCACTTGATCGACAGCCCTGCGGCCGGCGAGCATTACTACCAGCAGCGTCTCCTCTTCCACAATCTGGGCAACGGCAGATTTGCCGACGTATCGAGGCAGTCCGGACCCGGGATCCTGCAGGAAAGATCGAGCCGCGGCGTGGCGATCGGAGATCTCGATAACGACGGCGATATCGACGTTGTGATCGTCAATATGGACGGGACGCCCTCGATCCTACGCAACGACGGCGGAAACGCGCGAAACTGGCTGACCATCAAACTGAGAGGCACCGCCAGCAACCGTTTCGGGATAGGAGCACGGATCAAGGCTACGGCGGGAAAACTGCAACAGATCGCCGAGGTCACCACCGCCGGCAGCATCTTTTCGGCAAGTGACTCGCGAGTGCATTTCGGCCTCGGCAGCGCCTCGCAGGCGGATCTTGAAATTCACTGGCCTAGCGGCAAAGTTCAGACAATCAAGGCGGTTTCAGCCAACCGAATCGTTGAGATTGATGAAGATGATGGCATAGTGGGCACGAGGTGAATACGTAACTGAAATGGTGAAGTACGAATGACGAAGTACGAAGGACGAATGACGGGTACGAACCGCTTGCGGTCGTCCTCATTCGTCATTCCCCAATTGTAGCCCGTGCGAGGTGTCAGTACCTCTCTGGTGAAAGGTGATCATCCAGAGACACTGCTCCCCTGCGCGTGAAAGTCCGGATTGTTCATGGATCCGCGTAATCCCTGCGAGTTTCGCGTGGGAGTTGATCACGCCTTGACTTCTGACCCCTGACCCCTAGTCCCCGGCCTCCGTTTTCAAAGATCGTGCCGGTGGGAGCGTCCCGCCGGCACGATCAGGAGACTGGCTAGAAAGCGACGCGCAGGCCGAACTCTACCCAGCGTGGGCCCGGAGTGTTGGTAGCGTCGGTACTGCCCGGGTTGAACTGAAGGAAGTTGGGCGCTGTAAAGCTCGTGTTCGGCGCGCCCCAGTTCGCGTGGTTGAAGATGTTGGCTGCCTGGATCCGGAACTCCGGCCGGAACCGCTCGGTCACCTTGAAGACCTTGAACAGCGACATATCAAGGTTGTACTGACGCGGCCGACGAAACTGGTTGCGGAGCGAGGTGCCGAACCCGTTCTTGTCGAGGCCGGTCGGCTGGGAGAACAGGCTCTTGTCGTACCAGGTTGCAGTAGTAGAGGATCCAACCTTGCCCGACGGTGACGGATCGCCGTTGACGTTGATATAGATCGAACCGCATCCCTGGCAGTTCATCGGGTTGTTCGTGCCGCCGATAGAGAACGGCGTGCCGGAGAAGTGGCTCCAGATGCCACTAAACTGCCAGCCGCCGAGCAGCTTGCCCGTCCACTCGGTGTTTGTCCTGAGGAAGGGCAACTCGTAGAGGAAGCCCATCTCGAGGTTGTGGGTTCGGTCATAGCTCGCGATGGCATAGTTGTCCTGGAACTTCGTCGGGTAATTCCAGGTAAGGCCCGTCCAGCCGTCTTCGTCTGTCATGCCCTGGGCTCTGCTTAATGTGTAGGAGCCCTTCAACATGAGCCCCCCGGTGAAGCCCCGGTTCACTTCAATCTGGAACGCCTTGTAATCAGCCCAAGTGCGGGCGGCCCAATCGTTGATCGCCGTTGTGCGGGCCACTGAGTAATACTTTCGCGCAGCGTTGCCGCCGCCGGGTTCGCCGTAGTTGAGATTCAGGTCGGCGTAGCCGCCGCGGGTTGCGGTTCCGACATATGCGAACGAGGTGACGAGCTTGCCCGGGAACTCGCGTTCATAAGCGACATTCCACTGGTGGATAGTGGCACGGTCGAGGCCCTTGCCCGAGCCGGGGTAATACTCGACACCGATATTGGGAGACCGGATGTAGACGCCGGGCGGCAGCTTCACCCTGCCCGAGCTGATGTCGGGGATCACGACGGGTGGAATGCCCTGGGCCAGTGTCGTGTTCCAGAGGTAGATGTCTGCGCTGTTGTTAAAGTTGACGTCTTGAGGGAACGAGCCGCGCAGCGGACGCGACCACGGCAGCGCGTTAAACGTCTGGGAGTAGCCGCCCCTCAGAACCGACTTCTTGTCGAGACGGTATGCGGCGCCGACGCGAGGTGAAAAATACACACGCTGCGGGTCGAGGCCGTTGTTCTCCGGCACTCCGCCAAGACCGCCGAGCAGCACGGTGTACGTGTTGTAGTCGAGCCGCTCGAGGCCGCGGTTCGCGCGGTGCATGAGCGGGTAGATCTCGATTCGTGCCCCAAGGTTGAGGGTCAACCTTTGGCTGGCGCGCCAGCGGTCGCTGACGAAGAGCCCCCACTGCCACTCACGCCCTGTCATCATCTCGGTCTGGGTGTCCTTGGCGTAGTAACTCGGCAGACCCAGAAGGAACGCTCCGAAGCTGTTCCACCCCGGCGATATGTAGCCAGGGGCTCCCGTAGTGTTATTGCTGAAGCTGAGACCACCTTTGAGACCGTAGTCGCCCCACTCGGCCTGGAGATGGTTCAGGTCAAGCTTGACCAACTGGATGCCGGTCTTGATCTCGTGCTTCGTGAAGACCTTCGTCAGCGCGCTGCTGAAGCTGTAGTTGAGCTCCCTGCGCCAGAGCGGCATCCAACTCGGCGTACCGCCGAGGGTGTATTGGGTCGCGATTGTCGGCATACCGCTCGCCCGGGGGTCGCTGGTAGAGTTCGTACCGGGGATACCGAGCTGGAGCCCGTAGTTCGTCCCGTAATCCGGGCCTGTTACGATCTGGCTCTGGCGATAATACCCGAAGTTGCCGTCCAGAAGGAGTGTCGGGCTGAGTGTCCAAGTGTGGCCAACGGCAATCACATACACATTGGTGTCGCCATTGCTGCCGTTATCCCAGCCCAGATTGTAGTTGTCGACGACGTCGGCCTTATACGTCGAGAACTTGCCCCAAATCGAATGGGAGGCCGAGCGCTGCCAGGTGATCTTCGTGTCGAAGTGGTGGTTGTCGACTTGGACGCCAGGTCGATCGATCGTATAGTCATCGAGGATCAGATTCGAGTTGAGGTCCCTCGTCGAATTGACCTTGGGCCAAATCCCCATGACCTTCTTCGCGACTGCATCGATCCGGCTGCTCGGAATGGTGAAGTTCGAAAACTCCGTTCTCTGCGAGGGAGTGTTGTTCCCAGTGGCGGGATCATAGAGCTTGAAGGCGGGATAAGCTGCGGCCACTTCGGAGAAGTCGCCGTTTCTCATCTTGTCGGTCGGGACCGAATATGTGTAAGTTCCCGGGCGCCGATCGTGAAACAGCTCGTAGGATTGGAAGAAGAAAATCTTGTCCTTCTTGATAGGACCCCCGAGCGTGCCGCCCGTAATGTCAAGCGTGCGCCCAGGCCTGGCAATGTTGTAGGCGTTATTATAGAAGGAATTGGCGTTGAACGCGTCCCTGTCGAAAAACCAGAAAGCCGAGCCTCTGAACTGGTTGGTCCCGGACTTTGTAATGACCGTCTGGGCGGCGCCGGCGGCAAAGCCGGTGTCGGCGTCGAAGTTGTTGGTAGAGACGTTAACCGACTCAACCGTCTCGGCCGGCTGAATGTAACCCGCATGGTGCGGCAGCCAGACGTTGATCGAAACCGCGCCATCGACGCGGGTGGTATTGGTGTTCGGCTGCACGCCGTTGACCCAGGTACGCAGCGACCGGCTCGGCGTGTCGATCTCCGCGTTCTGGAACTGAACGGGCGTCGCGCCCGGCACGAGATTGAGCAGCTGCTGGTAATTCCGGTACTGGTTCAGAGGCAGCGTGACCACCTGCGTCGAATTGATCTTCGCCGTGATGTCGGATGTCTCAGTCTGGAGCGCCACCGCCTCGGCAGAAACTGTGACGATCTCCGTGGGAGCGCCGACTTCCAGCCGCGCGTCCGTGCGCCTCGGGGTGCCGGCCGTCAAGATGATGCCGGTCTGACGCATCTCCTTGAAACCCTTGAGCGACAGGGTCATCTCATAGGTACCAGGGAGCAGGTTGAGGAATACATAGTTCCCGGTCCCGTCTGTAAGCGTATCGAGCTTCAGGCCGGTGCCGACGTTAGTGATCGAGACAGACACGCCGGGCAGGACCGCCCCCTGAGCATCGGTAACGGTGCCGACAAGACCACCGTACAGTACCTGTGCGCTGGCAGCCGGAGCAAACAGAACGGCGAGCAGAACAGCCGCACAGGCGAAGACCACGACTGCAGTCCGTGGTCGACTCCTTGAAATCCCCATATGCCAACCTCCTCTGATTGATGATGAAGACTTTCGTTTCTAAATCTCAGCCTCTAATGACAGTTCAACGGCAAAATTCATGTACTAAAATGAGTTTTAGTATTTTGCGAAGCTTAAGGCCCCTCCTGGCCTTCGATCAACTCTTGAAGACGGGGATCCTTCGTTCCCCGAAAATCATGCAGGGAGACAAACTGCGGATGCTTGCCAAGGACGAATCCGATCGTACTTCTGATCTTCAATTGAGTCAAGCATTAGTGAAGCACTCAAAATGGGGACGCTCCCCTATTTCCCCACCCTGCTCGCGCCACTGTCACTACCTACGGAAAATGCGAAGTTTAGTGTCCAGTAACTGATTAGTACACGATTCCGCAAATATGGTGACGTATTTTGTGAGACGCAGAAAAACGCCGCCTTTAGGACGCTGTGCTCTCGGCGCTAGCGGCGTGCACGTGGTCGTGGTCGTAGACGGCAGTTCGGGCAAGTAGGATCTGCGAATCAACAATCTGAGCACGTCCATGAAGGGGCCTTCGCTGCCGGAACTTGCTGCCCTCCGTGCTACCGCAAATCCCGGACACCAAACTTCGGGGAAAATAGGGGAGCGTCCCCACTTTGTTTGTTTCGGAACACTCGCCAGGTGTGATAGTTTCCACCCCGCATGGCAACTAAGTTAGCCCCGGAAGCCGGATGGAAGGTGCGACTGCTTGCAGCCGCCGTCCTGCAATTCGGATTATCCCTGCCGCTTACCTCAACCGCATCAAACGCTCAAACCAGCCTCACCGAGATCCACAAGAACAGAATCATGACGGCGGTCGAGGTCGAGGACGGAGTCATAAAGCTGGACGGCGATCTCAATGAACCACAATGGAAGCTCGCCGAACCTGCCACGGACTTTCTTCAGAGGCTCCCTTACACCGGCCAGCCAGCCACAGAGAAGACGGTGGTCAGGATCCTGTACGACCAACACAACATTTACGTGGGCGCTGATTGCTACGATTCGGCAGGCGCGGACGGAATAACCATCAAGGATATCCGCCCCGATTTTTATACCCTCGACAGTGACGGCTTCCAGGTCGTATTCGACACCTTCAATGATGACCGGAACTGCTTTCTCTTCGGCACCAACCCTGGCGCAGCCAGATTCGATATGCAGATCGGTTCGGACGGAACAGCATCGAACACGGCCTGGAACGGAATCTGGTTTGTCAAAACCAAGATCGACGACCAGGGTTGGCATCTCGAGATGGCGATCCCCTTTACCACCCTGCGCTTCAATAAGAACCCGGAGCAGGTCTGGGGAGTCAACTTCGAACGGCGAGTGCGGCGCAAGTCAGAGGATTCCTATTGGGCTCCCTTGCCGGCAGCATTCCGTCTGGGGCGCATCTCGCTCGCCGGGACCCTCCTCGGCCTGAAAGACATCAAGCAGAGACGCAACCTGTACATCAAACCTTATGCCGTCGCTCCCGTCTCCAGGAAGGCGGACGGCAGCGCCGGCTTCAAGCCGCAGGCGGGATTGGACGTAAAGTACGGAGTAAGGACCCAGCTCACTCTGGATCTGACCGCGAACACAGATTTCTCCCAGGTGGAGGCAGACGAAGAACAAATCAACCTGACGCGATATAACTTGTTTTTCCCTGAAAAGAGAGATTTTTTTCTGGAAAATGCCAGCCTGTTCAAAGTGGGACGCACCCGGCCGTTCGTGAGCCAGCCGCGTCCGGATTTCGTACCGTTTTTTACGCGGAGGATCGGCATTTCCAACGATGGC
>DASQID010000704.1:0-7659 GCA_035631775.1 Acidobacteriota bacterium | reverse complement strand
GGCGGCTCGCCCCGCGGCGAGCCGCTCTCACATCTTTGCCGGCGGAGTTCACCAGGAATAGGCGCCCCCATGAAGACCAAAGCCGTTCTGAACTCGCTGCTTGCGGTCGTCCTCGTGGGGTTACTGGTGACTCCGCATCCTACGAGCGCTCGGCCTCCCGCCCAACAGAATCTTCCCGGTTCGCCGACAGTCATCCGTGTCAGCTCGAATCTGGTCATGGTACCCGTTTCCGTGACCGACGCATCCGGACGGTCGGTAAACAACCTCACGGTCACCGATTTCAAGGTCGAGGAAGACGAAAAACCCGAACCGATCGCCAACCTTGCCGAGCCTGGCCAGACACCCCTCGATCTAGTCCTTCTTTTCGATATTTCGGGAAGCGTGAATCCACGCTTCGGTTTCGAACAACAGGCGGCGACTCACTTTCTGGAGAGGGTGATCAAGCAGGAAGACCAAGTCTCGATCCTTGCCATTGGCGCTGAGCCGGAATTGGTGCAGAACATCACCGGCAAACTCTCGCTGGCGCTTGACTCCCTGCGGCGCCTCGAACCTACAAAGGGCATGACGGCGTTTTACGACGCAGTTGTCCAGGCTGCCCAAATGCTGCGCAAAGCTGCCTCCCCGGGCGCCCGCAGAGTGGAAGTGGTTATTTCGGACGGTGAGGACAATAACAGTGAGCATTTTCAACTCACCGACGCTCTTCGCGAGGTACAGCGCGCCGACTGTATTTTTTATGCTATCAATCCCGCCGGGCCCTCCATCAGTCTCAACGCTCTCAGCCTGCGCGGACAGCAGGGGATGAAATCGCTGGCGGACGAAACCGGCGGCTGGGTTTTTCTCCCGGACGGCCTTGCCGAACTGGAAGGTATATTCGCAAGGATCTCGGATGAACTCCGCGCCCAATATCTCCTTGAGTATTACTCCTCGAACACCAGGACCAACGGAGAATTCAGACGCATTGTCGTCACCGTACCCGGACGGGCGGGCCTTCGCATCCGCGCCCGCCAGGGTTATTACGCTCCTCTAGGCTAGTTTCTGTCTCGAAAATAGAACGAAATCCCTGAATGTCGGGGTCGGAATCGGTATCGTCGTCGGTCCCCTGGTCGAATCCGAATCCCGATTGCGACCCCGCTTCCGATCCCGATGCC
Source organism: Acidobacteriota bacterium (assembly GCA_035631775.1). Lineage (GTDB taxonomy): Bacteria > Acidobacteriota > UBA6911 > UBA6911 > UBA6911 > DASQID01. Next base: position 6,511 of record DASQID010000704.1, on the reverse strand, counting down.
GACCGCATCATTTTGGGGTGCGCGCCCCGCGCATGAGATTCTGTCGCGAAACTCCTTGGCCGTCGGGAAAGCACCCCGGAGGGGCTCCAGCCAATAGCCCCGGGCAAGCGAAGCGCAGCCCGGGGTTGGGATTGTCAAGAAGGGTCAGAGCCCTGAAGGGGCGACAGATAACACATGTCATACAAAGGTCCTTCGCCCCTGCCGGGGCCCGATATTATGCAATTTCCTATCCGGGGGCTTGCGCCTCCGGCTACTTGCTTGGGCCCCTCCGGGGCCTGACCTGATGGGCGATTCATCGAGTTTCGCGACAGAAATTAGGCTAACTGCCCCACCGCATAACTTAACCAACCTCCAGCATCGGCCCTCCCTCAGCGTCATATACTTGTCTCGCCCTGCAGGGCTTACCTGCTACACGCTGCTCATTCCCAGGGCTTTCGCCCACATCGTTATACACAAAGCCTGGTCTTCGACACTGAGTTGCGGGGCGAGAGCAAGCCGAAGGCGACCGGTAACCCACTCTTACTGCGGGTGGAGGACATTTTGTACATGAAAGCTGCTCCCCAAAAAGCGCAGAGCCCGGACCCTTCGGTCCGGGCCCCTAATTCATAGCAGGCTACTTGGAAGGAGCGGCCACCTTTTGGGTGACCGCCGCACTAACTGGTGGGTTTTTGCTCGCGCTTCGTAATAACTCTTACCGGAAAAAGGTACTGTGGGGCGCCTCCGCTTACCCGGTCCCCCCCTACTCTTACCGGGAGAGAGAAGGCTCACCCCACAACCCGTTGAGCGCCGAAAGCCTCAAAAGAGACAGAGCTCCGGCGACCGCAATTCAAATTTCTATATTTAATTCCCACCTACAGGGAACAGGTCCCGGCAGGTCTACCCGAGTGACTTCCGCTTAATTCTCGTTAATCGTTCCGGTGTTTATATAGCATCATCCGTGCCAGAACGGTCTTCGACATTGCGTTTACGGGTAATACTAATTAGAACGTAATACATCGGACCTGGATTTTGTACACTCTGGTATCCTGCCTGTATATCGGATGATACCCATAAATAGGAGCCATTTAATAATCACCGAATTAATTAATTTCTCCCGTTGCACATGCAACTATATAATTAATTAAAATGGCGGCAGCGGCAATTCCCCGGGAATTTTTCCCTTATAAGATAGAAATTACTCGATTGCAATGCATATTGTTTTGGGTAATGATTAGAGTGATCGGGTTTTCTTGGGTGACCTCGACAACTATAGTACTTTCCTCTCTTACGTGCGTGGCCTCGATGCGACTACATGTATCGGAGAACACGACTGGAGGTTAACATAGAGCAGCAATCAAATGTCCGCATGGTCGATGCAAGCGTAATGGAACGGCTCCGCCGGCTGGGAGGGGACGAGTTGATCGGCAAAATGGTCGACTTGTTTGTCCAATACGCCGAGCCCATGCTGGGCAGAGTCGTTGCGAGCTGCGAAGCTGGAAATCCGGATGAACTGGAGCGTGCGGCTCACTCATTGAAATCCAGTGCGGGAAATCTTGGAGCCAGGGAGGTCGAGTCGCTCGCAGGATCCATCGAGCGGTTGGCGGCGGAACACAGCCTTGAAGCAATCCGCCCGATTGTCACTGAACTCGAGAAGGCCTTTCTTCGGGCGAAAGCGTGCCTCGATGAGGAAAAGCGAGGACTGACGCGATGAAACACGTAGCCGTCATTGACGATAACCCTGATCAGCGTGAACTCATCGGTGTCATCCTTGCGCCGATCTATGAAGTGACCCAGTATGAGGACGGCCACCAGGCACTGGATGCATTCCGGACGGAGGTTCCCGATCTGGTAATTCTCGATATTTCCCTGCCCCGGATGGATGGGGCGGAAGTAGTGCGCGAGATTCGTGCCGGGCAGAAGTGGCGAAACATTCCGGTGATAGCTCTTACCGGCCATGCAATGGTGGGAGACCGGGAGAAATATCTCGCGGCCGGGTTTGACGACTATGTCACCAAGCCGATCCTCGACGAGGGGATACTTCTCCAGACGGTGGAACGTTGGATTGCCGCCGGCCTCGGCCAAAAGGGATGAAGATTCTCGTAGTTGATGATGATCCCGCCACACTTCTAGTCTTGTCACTGGCACTCCGCAAGACAGGATGCTTTGAGGTTGATGTTGCGGGCAGTGGGGTGGAGGCAGTCACTTGTGCAAGGCGCCGGAAGCACGATGCAATTCTTCTGGATGCAGTAATGCACGATCTGGATGGGACGGATGTTCTGCGCCAGCTGCGTGCTGACCCGGCCACGGACGCCATTCCTGTGATCTTCCACACGGCGAAATCCGAACCCTCCGAGGTGCGGAGGTTCGTTTCATTGGGCGCCGCAGGCGTCATCAGGAAACCCTCCGACCCGGCAGAGCTAGCTGCGGAGATAAAGAAAATTCTCCATCGCCGCTGATCTCTGGCATTTGCGTCCTTAGGGCTGGCGCAAGAATAACTTCACATTTTGCTGCTGGCCCCCAAGCCCGCTGGCGAGGCTCGAGCGACGAGCTATACCCCGGGGTGGTATGTGAGGAGCGAGCAACAAAGCCGGCGGGCCTGCGGGCCGCAGCCTGAATGGGCGCGACGGTGCTCGCGCCAAAATGTGAATTTATTCTTGCGCCAGCCCTTAGCGCTCGTCGCGTCTTGGCGGCGAGCAGTTAAAGGCATAGCGCCAAGACGCGAATCTCAAAGATCCCGACCGGTCAGGACTCCCGCGAGCTGTAAGGGAGGATCACAGTGAGAGAGGCACCGCAGCCTTCGCCCTCGCTCTCTGCATAGACCTTTCCGCGATGAAGCTCGACGAGGTGACGCACAATCGCGAGTCCCAACCCCAGGCCCTCGCCTGCTCCCGTTGCAGTGCCGTCAACCTGTTTGAAGCGCTCGAAGATCCGCGACAAGTCCCTCCGCGGGATCCCGATTCCCGTGTCTCGGACTTTCAACTCGACACCCTCGTTGACGCTGGCCAAGCTGATACGAATGCTTCCTCGGTTTGGCGTGAACTTGATTGCGTTCGAAAGGATGTTTGACATCACCTGCTGAAGCCGCTCGAAATCTCCGGACACGGGTCCAGCACCGGGAGCGAGAGCAAGTTCAAGCCTGATCTCCTTCGCTTCTGCCGCAGGGCGGATGGATTCCACCGCCACCTCTACAACATGTGCTGGATCGAGCACCGCCATGTTCAGGCGCAGATTGCCCGAGACAATGCGCGATACGTCCAGCAGATCTCCGATCAGGCGCTCTTGCGCCCTCCCATTGCGTTCTATTGTCTCCAACGCCCGAGCCGTGGCCGCGCTGTCGAGGTCCGATGTGCGCAACACGCGCGTCCAGCCGAGAATTGCGCCGAGGGGAGTTCGCAGTTCATGTGAAAGCTCCGCAATGAACTCGTCTCTGGCACGGATGGCCGATTCGACCGTGCTGCGCTCTCTTTCGCTGGCGGCGCAGAAAAGCCATGTGAGGGCCGCGAGCACCAGGAATGCTGCGAGAGCAGCGAGGCCACCGCCGTTTTCGCCGCGGCGCAGCAGAAACAAAGTCTCCCCACCCGCGGTCCCCGCGGCAAGCAATCCCGGCCCAAGACCGCCATACCTTAAGCTGAGGGCGACGCCGCCAAACATGAGAAGAAAGGCGAACCGATCAGCAAAGGGCCGCAGAAGGAGTGTGCCCAGAAACGCCATGGCGCTAAACAGGATTGCAATCCCGTACCGCCACAACAGACCCCGGGGCGACGACAGCATGTTCTCTCCAGTCCGAGCTATGAGGGCATGTATCGCCCTAAACGAAGGTGCACGTGCTCCTCTAAGGTTCCGCGCAGTACTAGCGGGGGGTCATCAGCCCCCCCGGTCGCGGCCTCCGGCCGCGAGGTGCGCCCGTCTGATGACCGGCACTCCTGGGGTCTGATGACCCCAGGCACAGAATCCCGGGGTCTGATGACCGGCGCCACAGGACGTTTCTCTTAGCCAAATTGTGAAGTTATTTTTGCGCGGTCCCTAAGTTCGATCGTAATCGGGAGAATGAATGCCGGATTGATCTGGACCTTGCGGGGATTATCCCATCCCCCAAATCAAACGGCAAGAGTGGCAGAGCGGTTCGCAAATACGGGCATGCTCCCTGAGGCCCAGTGGAGCTTCAACCATCATCGGAGATTTGGTCGAAAATCCGGGGAGCGGCCGCGCTTTCAACGACTGACGATTTCCGCCGCACAGTCACTGGACTCCACCGGCAGAACGAGAGCTTCATTGCCGGTCTCGATCAGGTAGTCGCGCGTTATCGTCTCGCGAAACTGTTCGAGGGCATCCTTGTGCACCAGGTTCACCGTGCAGCCGCCGAAGCCTCCTCCCGTCATGCGCGCGCCCACGACCCCGGGCACTGACTGCGCGCTCTCGACCAGGACATCAAGTTCCTTGCAGCTCACGGAATAATCGTCGCGCAAGGACCGGTGTGATGCTGCCATCAGGCGGCCCATTTCCGCCGCATCTCCATCCTGCAGGGCTTTCACCGCCGACAGAGTTCTCTCATTCTCAGAAACGACATGCCGGCAGCGCTTGCGGACAACCTCCGGCAATCGCTCCTGGAGCCGATCGAAATCCGTCCACCCGACATCGCGCAACGCACGGATGCCGGGGAGAGATTCCTTCAGGATTGCGACACCTTCCTCGCATTCCGCCCGTCGGTTGTTGTATTCGGAGGAGGCAAGGGCATGTTTCACGCGCGTGTCGCACACGACCACCCTCATGTCTTTGATCGCCAGTGGGATGAGCGTCCCCTCCAGCTTCCGGCAGTCGATCAACAGGGCGTGCTCCGATTTCCCAAGAGCGGCTATGAACTGATCCATGATCCCGCACTTCATGCCGACATAGTTGTGTTCGGCTTCCTGTCCCGCCAGTGCCAGCGTGACGCGGTCCATCTCTTCACCGGAAATGCCGAGGAGTGCTGTTCCCACCGACATTTCAAGCGCGGCAGAGGAAGACAGACCGCCCCCGATGGCCACATCGCTGGTAAGGGCAAGATCCGCTCCCGTGAGCCGGAGGCCGCGGCGGATGAGCGCCTGCGCAATGCCTTCGACATAGTCCAGCCAGATTCCCCGCCTCCGGCCTCCGGGCCGGTCCAGATCGAATTCGGCCGACTCGTTGAAGTTGAGCGAGTGAACCCGGACATGCCGGTCGCCGCGTTTGGCACCCGCAACCACGGTGCCCCGATCGATTGCCATCGGAAGCACGAAACCGTCGTTGTAGTCGGTGTGCTCCCCGATCAGATTCACCCTTCCTGGCGCGCGAAAGATGCGGGGCTGAACGTCATAGAGTGTGAGAAACCTCTGCGTAAGTGCGTGGAGATCAATCATGGCTGCTCCTCATCGGGTCCATCTTGCGGGCGCAATCAGAGACCGGAGTTCAGCCGCCTTCTGCTCGGCAAGGGTGTCATTGATGAACATACCGGCTCCAGTCTCACTTCCGGCGAGATACTTCAGTCGATTGGCGGTCCTCATGGGCGGATAAAACTCGATGTGCAAGTGGTAGTAATCGTATGTGCGCCCGTCCGTCGGGCGCTGATGAATGACCATCATGTAGGGAAAAGAGCCAGCAAAGAGACCATCGTACGCCACAAGAAGCGATTTCAGGACCGAGGCGAGATCCCTCTGCTCGGAAGCGGTCAGATCCGTGAGGGACTGTAGGTGGCGGGCCGAGGTGAGGTGAACCTCGTAAGGCCAGCGGGCGAAAAACGGGATGTATCCTGTGAAGGATTCGTTCTCAATAATGATTCGTCTGCCATCACGCAGCTCCTCCGCACGGATATCGCAAATCAGACACCGACCGGTTCTCTCCTTGTGAACGCGTGACCGCCAGAGCTCCTGGCTGATTTTGGGCGGTATAAATGGGTAGCCGTAAATCTGCCCGTGCGGGTGGTGAAGCGTCACTCCTATTGCCTCTCCCTTGTTCTCGAATATGAAGACATAGTCAACAAACTCCAGCGCCCCAAGCTCGCGGAACCTGTCGATCCAGACCAGGACGAGCTTATAGATCTGTTCAACCGGCTCTTGCGCCAGCGTGGAGCTGTGCCGGGGCGCGTACAAGATCACCTCGCAGATCCCGTTCGCAGGACGCACCGGGCAGAGTTCGTTCCCTTCGACGCTGGGAACCTCGGGATCGGGGCGGAGGCTTGGGAAGCGATTTTCAAAGACCACTACGTCGTAGTCGGACTCGGGTACCTCAGTGGGAAAGCCGCCCGGTGCGGTCGGACATAGAGGGCAAAAGTCCGCCGGCGGCAGAAAGGTACGTTCCTGCCTGTGCGTGGCGGTTGCCACCCACTCTCCCAACAGAGGATTCCAGCGCAACTCACTCATCGGGATCCCCTTCCCGCCGAGGGGTTTCGTTTTCGATCTCAGCCTTATCTGCCGGAACTTGCAGGTCACTGTCCTCGAAAATGTAGTAGATCAGGTACCTCCCGTCTGCCAGCAGAACCCGTCGCTTTTCCATGATTCGCGGCTCCCGGATTATCAAG
>DASQID010000703.1:0-3262 GCA_035631775.1 Acidobacteriota bacterium | reverse complement strand
CGTCCTATAGATTTCGATCAGCACGAACCGAGTCGGGTCATCAAGCTGCTGAATCACATCGAAGCGGGCAACGCCCGGTTCCTCGACACTGTTTCGCGCGTTCTCGATTGTCGCCGCCTTGAATGGCTCTACCTGATCTGCCTTCACATGAACAAATACATGAACGATGAGCATTTCCTCCCCCCGACCTTATTTTTGTAGCATCCCAACCCGATCAATGGCCCCGGCCCCTGATCCCTGACCCCTGGATCACCGCCAAAGTCGGAAAGTCTCCAGCACAGAGCTCCCGATGAACTCCCGCAAGATGGAATTGTTCGGCACCGAGTCGGACGAGGCCGAACGGAACCATTGCAGCAGGGCAAGCACTCGGTTTGCCTCGAGATACTGCGGCGATTCCGGCCTGACCTGCAGGAGGAGCGGTTCGGCATGGGGACGCAGAACCGCCAGTTCGTGAACCAGAGCGGAATTGAAAATGGCGTCGCTATATTCCTGGAAGGGAAATATGTTCTGTTTCTCGCCGGCCACCACCGAGTCCCAGCGGTTCAAGGTGTCGGTAGCTTTGTATCCGCGTGTTGCCGCATCGCGCACGATCCGCCGGATCAAACGGCTGTCGGTTGTGTTGATCCGGTTGTGGCGATCGAGGTTTAACTGCGTCAGCGCTGAGACATAGACGCGGTAGACCTTATCTCGGGGCAATCCAGGAACCAGCGCGGGATTCAGTCCATGAATGCCCTCGACAATGATGATGTCGTCTCGCTGCAGGGTGACGGTCGCACCCGGAGCACGCTGGCCGGTCTTGAAATCATAGCGTGGAAGCCGCACCTCCCGGCCGGCCATCAGGTCCAGCAAGTGCTGGTTGAACAGAGGAAGATCCAGCGCTTGAATGGTTTCGTAGTTCAGCTGATTCTGCTCGTCGCGCGGCGTGCGATCGCGTTCGACGAAATAATCATCGAGCGAGAGCGGGAACGGGCGCAGCCCGTTTGATAACAACTGCACGGCCAGGCGTTTGGAGAATGTCGTCTTCCCCGATGAGGATGGTCCGGCGATCAGGATTACCTTGATGCGATTACGCAAGTCTCCTATGTCGGACGCAATCTCGGCTATGCGCGCCTCGTGAAGAGCCTCCGCAACCAGCGATATCTCGGGAAGCCGGCCGTCAACGATCGCATCATTGAGTGCGCCTGCATTCCGTATGCCAAGCCTGTCAAGCCAATGTCCTGCCTCCTCGAACACCTCGAAGAGCTTTGGATAGGGAGAAAGGAGGGATATGTCGGTCGGACGGCTCTGGTGCGGGAACTGTAGCATGAATCCGGGAGGAAAAGAGTGCAGCGCGAAATATTTCAGGCAACCCGTCGAAGCAGCCATGAATCCCATGAAGAAATCCTGTCGGCCGTGCAGAGTATAGAGCCTGACCGTATCCTTGCTCCGGTGGGCGAGCAATCGTGCCTTGTCCTCTTCCCCGCGAGAGCGGAACAGTTCGATCGCCTCCTTCAGCGGGACGACGGAGGGAATGATCGGTGCATCCTCGTCCGCAATCGCCCGCATGCGGGATTCGATCAACCTCAGTTCGTCATGAGTGAACGGATCACGCCCCCCCACATCACAGAAGTAGCCGCCGGCCGTCGTCGCCGAGTGCTCGATGAATATCTCCGCCTTGGGATATAACTCCGAGATGGCGGCCAACAGGAGGAAAGACAGAGAACGGCGGTAGATTCTCACGCCGTCGGCGTCGGAGAGGGTGACCGGCTTCACGTCGCAGTCCGCTTCGAGACTTGTGGTAAGCTCACAGAGGCGCCCATTAACGATCGCGGCCACGACCGGAGTCGGCGAGTCCCGCTCGGCCACCCGCAGGATTTCAGCGAGTGATGTCCCCGGCAGTGCCTCATAAATGCGGCCGTCGGGAAATCGGGTCTGCACCCACTTTCGCGGCAGGCCGCGACGTACCTTGCGGGACGGCCTAGTGCTCGTCGGCACGTTTAGGTCGGTTTCGCTCATGGCCCAGATACTAGCACCAGAGAGTTGCGGAGATCACCGGGAATTCCAAAGCTGCTACGGAATCATAAGGAGCAGGAACACCTGGGGCGGCGAACCGCAACCAAATTGTACTCCTGCGACCTTGGTGCAGATATAGCCTTGGGGTTGGAGGGGTTGGAGGCTGGCAGAAGGCAGCCGGCAGCAGGCGGTCTTCCCTTGGTACATTCACATGTAACATAGACCTTTTTGTGCCTGCTGCCTTCTGCCTGCTGCTCTCTGCCTGCTGCCAGGCGGATGCACGGTGGCGTTGAAGCTCTAAAAGGGTCTTGGTCAACTTCGTGCTGGTGTGGTATCTGCTTCCCGATGATCAGAGGCGCAATCTTTGACATGGATGGAGTGCTGGTCGACAACGCCCGCTATCACATCCGAGCATGGAAGCAACTCGGTAAGGAGCTCGGCAGAGACTTGACCGACGATCAGGTGCGCAGCGTATTCGGCCAGCGCAATAGCGAAATGCTGCAAGCGCTTATTGACAAGGGTCTCTCCCCGGATGAGGCGGCCCGCTACGGCGATCGCAAAGAAGCCATTTATCGAGGCCTGATAGCCTCCGAGTTGATGCCGGTCGCCGGCCTGACCGGGTTCCTGGGAGAACTCCTCGAGGGAAACTTCAAGACCGCTGTCGCGACCAGCGGACCGGACGAAAATGTCGCTCTGGTGGTGGATGGCCTGGGGCTCCGGCCATATTTCCATGTCATTGTCACAGGCTCAGAAGTTTCCAGGGGCAAACCGGAACCGGACATTTTTCTGCTGGCCGCCAAAAAGCTGAACCTCGAGGCCTCGGAGTGCGTCGTCTTCGAGGATTCGACTTCGGGAATCGAGGCTGCGCGCCGCGCCGGATCTCCCTGCATCGCGCTCGCCACTACCCACAGTCATGAGGAGTTGAAGGCCAGTCCGGTGTTCCGTATCGTTGACGATTTCAGCGGTCTGGGTGCAGCAGATCTCCGCTGACAAGTCGTAATCCTTGAGATTCTTAGCGTTCTTTGCGTCTTGGCGGTGAGCTTTTAAAGCACAATGCTAAGACGCGAGGACGCTAAGGGCTGGCGCAAGAATAAATTCACATTTTGGCGCGAGCACCGTCGCGCCTGCCGCGCTCCTGGGGCGGGCAGATGCGAGGCGCCGCGACGCAGGCGATATCGGTGTATATCGTCGAGGAGCGGCAACGAAGCAGATGCCCGCCCGCCGCCGCGCCCTTTCAGGCTGCGGCCCGCAGGCCCGCTGGCTTTGTTGC